>JANMZU010000499.1:0-12178 GCA_031383585.1 Betaproteobacteria bacterium | reverse complement strand
CTGAAAGCTGAAAGGTACCTCTCGAAACCGTATTCCAGTTTGCTTTGAACCTGTTGAAGCGTTGCGCTTCCTGGGTTGAATCAATCCCTTCGTTCATCCACGCTTCGACAAGCTCAGTGAGACCGGGTATTGTCTGACGTTCGCAAAAGAGCAAACTCATTCATTGACGAGGCTTTCAGAGCATAAATTCTCCGAAATGCCCACCAGTGCTTGAATTCGATATTGTTTTGCGGGCTCACAGACAGACGCGCTAGCTGTTAATCACGGCCTATTGAATCAGCACCTGCGCTTTCGCGTCCTTTGCGAGCACGTCGCTTACGCGAACGGTCTCCTCCCACATTGATGCATCGCAGTATTCGCTATCGCGGTCTCTAATAATCTTGCGATTCACCAGAAGTCTTTGCCCTTCCTGTTTGTAGCTCGCTTCAAACTTCATCGTCTTGTCGTGATGCGACACATTCTTGGGCAGTGCCAGCACCTTTACGTCCTCTGGCAGCAAGAGTGAGATTTCTTCAGTAGTTATACCGGAGCCGCATTTGAATGGCGTCTTGCGCGTGGCTGAATTCAGGTTACCGGTGGAAATGGCCGAATTCACAGTGCCATAAGAGAATCCGCGCGGCAGCGGAAACGCACCTGGGCTTTGCAGACTCACCGCGTTCTTGATTTCGAAATCGACCGAAAACGTAAACGGCTTGCTAATGTCATTTGGATCGCTGCTGGTATAGGTCCCATCGCCCTTTTGTGATGTGCCCAGCCAACGCGTGACGAACTTATCTTTTTCGCCGGCAGGTACGGAAGCCATCTGGCGACGGAAACGGCTCTGGGGTTCTCCGGTTGTAACCACGAAAGATTTTCCAGCAATTGTTCCGTCGGGCTTCAGCGTCATTTCGATACGATTGTGTATCGTGTCCTGCTTTGCTCTGGCGACTGGTGTCATCGCGAATTTTCCGCTGCCCACCAGCAAAACTGGCTTGCCGGCATCTGCGTCAGGCAAGCTGCCGTAAGAGTTGAACGCTGCCGTCCCGTCGAGATACATGTCGAGGCTGGGAACATAGGAGATCGCGTGATTGAAAGCACCAACGACTGGCACATTCGGCAGCTTGAAACTGGGTACCTGGCTAATCAGCACCGGCGTCGCATCGATGCCCTTGGCACGCAGCAGCGACTCCAGAATGACAGTGTGGTCTTTGCAATCGCCATATTTTGTTTTCAGGATGTCGGCGGTATCGCGCGGCACAAATCCACCCAGCCCCAGAAACACGCCAACGTAGCGGACGTTGCGCGCGACCCAGTGATAAATCGCCTCGGTCTGCGCCTTCGGGTCGGTGATGCCTTTGGTGATGTCGTCCGCAAGCGCCTTAATTTCTGCAGTTACCGCAACTTTGCCTGCGGCGCGCTCGCGGTATGCCTTTGCCAGATCAGCCCAATCGGCAAAGCTCGAAATGGCGATGTAGGGGCCGAAGTCGCTGCTAATCAACTCATACGGCTCAGGACTACGCGCGACCGCGTTGGCGTAGGTCCACTCCCAGTGCGAGCGGCCACCCTTGTCGGGAAGTTTTCCCCCCATCACCTCGCGAGAGTCGGTCTTGATCGCGAGGCCGACAGGAGCCGATAGACGAAAGGAAAATGCTTCCATTGGAAATTGCGACGAGATGAGTTCGTAATGTGAAAAATGGTTGGGGAAATAGGGTGTCTTCTGTTTGATATTCACACGGAAATAGATTTTTCCACCGGCCAGCGGCCCCGGAAAGACGATGATCTTGTACTTGATGTCGTTGAACATCGGCGCGGAAACGGCAATCGGCGCGGCTTGCGTAAAGATTTTGTCCGCCGCTACATCCAGTCGCGTGCCATCGGGCTTCAGCGTATACGCCTCGGTGACTTCCAGCGTTTGCAGGCTCTCGCTGTACGGCAACGGTATCTGTCCTCCCTTCGCGCCCTGCTCGGTCACCAGCCGGATCAACACCTCGGTGACCTGGCTGAATGTGCCGTCCGCATTGAGGTCGACAACCTTGCTGTTTTTCTCGATCACGATGTCGTTAGCAGCATGGGAAATAGCGGACACGCACATTGCAAAAAATGCTGCGACTAACTTGATGTGTAGTTTCATTGGGTAGAACCGGTTCGTGGGAAATTGATATTGCGGAATTGGTAATTTGGATGTTCGTTACTTTCACTTAGGAACGTTTTTTCCCGACGTAATCTATATGGCCAATGCTGAGCATCGTCTCGTCATGCGCAATCAATTTGCGCGACGACCGCTGCTGCCATGCCGTCATTCGATGTTGATCTGCAATTTGTCTTGTTTTATCGATTGAGCTCTGCGGCGCAAGATCACGCGGGGTAGCGGCAAATCCGCGCTTGTAAAGAAAAACGGGGGCAGTTCCAACACTTATACATTTCCCACCAATAATTCCTCACATATCCGTACCGCTAGTCACACCATCAGTAAGACTCAACTGACCATTCACTCGTCCTCCACCACGGCATGCAGATTGTGCAGCTTCATCATTTCAATCTGCACACCAAAGGGCGCCTGCTCATAGTGCGAAAGCTCAATCGAATAACTGCCTTGACCGCCGGTCAATGATTTCAGTCGCGTCTGGTATTCCTTCAGTTCGGATAGCGGCGCGACTGCCGTGACCGTCGATATGCCCGCCGACTGACCGCGCGTTCCGGTTATGTGGCCACGGCGTGACGCGAGGTCGCCCGTGGTCGCGCCAATGGCGGCATCTGGTACGACCACTTCCATATTGACGATGGGTTCGAGCAACACGGGTCGCGCTTTCGAAATGGCATCGATAAAGGCCTTGCGACCGGCGGTGGCAAAAGCGATCTCCTTGGAGTCGACCGGATGACTCTTGCCATCGTAGACGATGACGCGAATATCGTGGACCGGAAATCCTGCACGCGGACCACTCACCAGCACCTCACGGACACCCTTCTCTACTGCAGGCATGAATTGGGTCGGAATGGAGCCGCCGTGAACGTCGTTGACGAACTCGAATCCTGCGCCACGCGCCAGCGGCTCGATACGCAAAAAAACTTCGCCGAACTGGCCTGCACCGCCAGACTGTTTTTTGTGGCGAAAGTGCCCGTCCGCCTTGGCCATGACAGTTTCGCGGTAGGGGATCTTCGGTGGCTTGGTAATTATCTCAAGGTTGTATTGTTTGCTCATGCGCTCAAGCAGCGAGCGCATATGCAATTCACCGAGGCCATTGATGACGGTTTCGTGGGTGACCGGATGCCGGACAACAACAAAACACGGATCTTCCATCTCAAGCTTGTGCAGGACCTCAAAGATGCGCTGTTCATCACCGCGTCGCTTGGGTTCCACCGCCAGCCCATACATCGGCTGCGGGAAATCCAGCGGCAGCAGGTGAATGCGGTCCTCGTCGTGCGAATCGTGCAGCACCGCATCAAAAGCGATCTCGTCCACCTTGGCAATGGCACCAATATCACCGGGCAGCAGTTGGGAAACCTCCTGGAACTCCTTGCCCTGCAACATATAGAGATGTCCGACCTTAAACGCCTTTGTGGTCTCGCCAACATACAGCTGGGTACTTGGCGTAATGGTGCCTTGGTGGACCCGAAAGACACCAATTTTGCCCAGAAAAGGGTCCACGACGACCTTGAAGACATGGGCAATCACGTGTTTGGCTGGGTCAGGTTCGGAGCGAAATTCCTCCTCTGCCTTGCCCTCACCGCGCACGAACAACGGTGGATTGCCCTCGGACGGATTGGGCGCCAGCTTCGCAAAGATATCCAGCAGCTCCATCACACCAGCGCCGGTGCGGGCGGAAGTAAAGCAGACAGGGATCAAATGGCCATCGCGCAACGCCTTCTCGAACGGTGCGTGCAGTTGTTCCGGCGCAATCGCCTCGCCTTGCTCCAGATACAAAGTCATCAGCGCTTCGTCGACTTCTACAACCTGATCGACCAACGCGCTGTGGGCTGCTGCGATCGAGGAAAAATCCGCCTCGCCCGAGGGGTTGAAAAAACAATCGATGACTTTCGATCCTTTGCCTGCAGGCAGATTGATCGGCAAGCACTCCTTGCCAAATGCTTCCTGAATCTCATTCACCAGTGCCGGCAAATCAGTATTGTCTTCATCGATCCGGTTTACCACCACCATCGCGCACAAATGGCGTTTGCGCACTAATGACATCATGCGCCTCGCCGTGAGTTCTATTCCATTTTGCGCATTGATGACAATCACTACCGTGTCGATCGCATCCAGCGCCGAAATCGCCGGCCCCATGAAATCCGGGAAGCCGGGAGTATCGACCAGGTGAATGCGAACATTCGGTTCGGCCCCGTGCTGAAAATGAACCACCGAGGAATTGAGTGAATGTTTGTAGGTTTTTTCAATGGGATCGAAGTCGCAGACCGTTGTGCCTTTGTCCACGCTGCCCATCGCGCCGATTGCGCCCGCCTTCCAAAGCAACGCTTCAGCAAGTGTTGTCTTGCCTGCGCCCGAATGACCGACCAGCGCGATGGCCCTGAGATTTTCTGTCGCAAAGCCGGGCATATCGTTCTCCTCATGGTTTGCTTGTTGTTGGAAATCATCATAGGGCAATTGCTGCAATTTGCCAATTTCATTGTTTGGCAAGGGCCCAGCATGCGCACCGCGATGGCAGGGAGAAAGCCAGTTGCAAAACTCAAGGCATAAACTGTTGGCCAGTGGCTGGGCTTCTCAGCCGGCCACGACACTCATTCGTACGGAAGGAATCACCACGTTCCATAACTTGCGCGCGCTGCTCCTGCTTTCGTAACTAGTGATCCCGAACCCATCGCACTAACTTCAAATGCCAACCATGCAGGATATGGCGCAACAATCATTCGACTTCATCTGTCGTCGGTAATAGCCCAACAGGAACTGTGTCGTTTGAGGTGAGCTGATCAATTGGTTTTGTCCCTCTGCCCGGCTGCTCTGCGGTGCCGCTGGTAAACGGCGCGCCAACTTGCAACGCGCCCGGCAGTTTTCAGACAGTTGGTTCGCGGCGATACCGCGCCGTCTATTCGGGCGACACCAACAACCTCGCGAGCAGTGTGCTCCCAACTAGCGGTTGTTATGCTGCCTGACGCGACCTATGCCGCTATTGCGACCTGCTCGTTTGCGGCGCCCACTGGCGCGACCGGTACCAGGCAATATGTGGCAACCCATTCCTACCCTGCGGGACATATTTCTGGCCGCGTTGCGGAGGCGGCCAGTTTCGATCCGCGTCCTGTGGCGCAGGGACCGGCAGACTACACGGATATGTGGTGGGCCGGCGGCACCGAAAACGGTCGGGGTATGTCAGTCAGTCAACACGGGCCAATCCCGTTCAACGTCATTTTCGCGTATGACAACACGGGCAAGTCGCTCTGGTAGGTGATGCCCGGCGGCAGTTTCAATGCGGCCGGTAACGTGTTTACCGGTTCCCTGTACCAACAGGCGCGAGAGCAATGCTGCGCCGGTGAGTTCAAGCGCTGCAGCCGGCCATTGCTAAGTTCCAACGTCAATAGACTCCGCCGTTAACCTTGTCAGCTACCAATAGGCTTGCAAGTGCCTGCCCGCTAAGCCATGCGCCCTCCACGCGTCCGGCATTGAGCCAGTCGCCACATAGCCCCAAGCGATGCGTGTTATCCCAGTGCGGAAGCGACGCGCCGTCGACTTCGCAGCGGGCAAAGCGCCAACGATGAGCGATTTTGCTGACTGGAAGCGGGCCGCCGATTTTGCGAAATGCGCCAATCATTGCCTCGGCGATTTCAGTTGCAGGCCGCTCCAAATTATCATTGCTCCACGCCGCACTCGCGTGCAAAACCCACGTTTCGCTGGTTGGCCGCCCCGGTTTGGCGCTGTCACGCGCAGCCCAGGACAACAAGCCGTCATGGATCACTGCCGCATCCCATCCCAAATCTACCGGCTCGGCGAATTGCATCATCAGTGCCCAGCATCCTTGCATCGATACCGCTTTTGCATGCGCTGCAAATGGATGGCCAATGTCGTCAAGCAATGTCTCAGCTTGTGGTGCAGGAATAGCGATCACGACGGCATCGAAGTGCACCTCCAGCCAGCCGTCTTCAGCGCTCAGCAAATGCCACCGAAAATTGTCATCAGAGCGGCGGGTGAGTTTCTTGATCGTTGTTCCCAGCCTTACATTCAGCGTCGACGCAAGCAACCGTGCCGGTGAGGTCATTGCGGGCGTGCCGACAAACATGTGCACATTCGCATTGCCGTCCTCCCAGACGCCACCTTTCAGCACCTTGAGCCGTGGCTGCCATGGCGCGGCCGCGCCTGCTTCGCACCAGCGGGTCACTTCTGCGCGAAACTTGCTATCGTAAGTCTTGAAATACGGCGCGCCATGATCAGCCTGCCAGCCCTCGCCTTTTCGTGTGCTCATGCGGCCACCAAGGCCGCGGCTCTTGTCAAAAACTTGTACGGTATGGCCGGCATTTCGCAGCGCCGTCGCGCACGACAGGCCGGATATGCCGGCACCAATAACTGCGATATTCAATTTGATTTTCCTGTCGCTTGAATGCGAATACGCCGGCTAGCCAATAGCTGAACTAGCCGCGTTGATCGTGGCACTTGAACCGGGTGACCGATCCTGATCGCCGCACTGCATGTTTGGTTTGCCGCCCGGTTACGCGCTTCCGCCACAAGACAAAACTGGCGCGCCGTAAGTGCTTTCGCATGAGCGCAATCACAGCGGCCTCGTTTAAGCCGAATTGCTTTTCGATGGCGTCAAATGGCGTGCGGTCCTCCCAGGCCATTTGGATAACGCGATCAGTTTCCGCGTCAGGTAAAGCACTCGTTTGCATGAATGTTACGTCCAGGTAAATTAACCATCCAACCAAAAAGCTCAGCGAACCCTCGTGGTGGGCCACTTTCATAGGTTTTATGACCCGCCATTAGAATAACTTGAGTTGCGGACTTTCTATATCCGCATCTTTGCGTTTCACTCGTATACCGCTTGGCGGCAAACCACTCTTTCGCGAGCCGTGCCGTTGTTGCACGGCACTGGCTTCGCGCTTTGAGTCAGGTTTGGCACGCAACCCATACAATTTGTCTTTTGCTGACTTTACGGCAACTTGTTCATCGACAATCGGCATTGCATATGTTGGAGACCCGAATTCGGGAACCCAACGCCTGACAAACAACCCCGCCGGATCATGATCACGCGCTTGCTTGCTTGGCGAATAGATACGCAAGGTATTGATGCCGGTCGTGCCCGATTGCATTTGCATCTGGCTCCAGTGAATGCCGGGCTCGAAATCCAAAAATTGCCGCGCTAGAAATATCCCCGTTTCGCGCCAATGTAGCCACAGGTGATACGAGGCGAAACTTACCAGCATGGCGCGCATCCTGAAATTCAGCCAGCCGGTCGCCTTGAGCGATCGCATGCAGGCATCAACCATCGGGAAGCCGGTCTCCCCCGCACACCACGCCTCAAACAATGCCTGGCTGAAACTGGTTTCGCGCAAGCCATCGTATGCGCGTGCAAAGTTATTGAATTCGATTGATGGCTCGCTCTCCAGCTTCTGCATGAAGTGACAGTGCCAGCGCAGCCGTCCAGCGAAGCCCCGCAGCCCGTAAGCAAGATCGCGGTCGTTGGTCGCGGCAATCGCCGCTTCAGATGCTTGATGCACGCTGCGCATCGAAATAGTGCCAAACGCCAAATGCGCGCTAAGTCGGCTACAGCCCTCCTCAGCCGTGAGCGGGCTCGATAGCGAGCGGCGATATTCACGGCCGCCACCGCCAACAAATCGGCCCAGCACATCCCAGGCGGCTCGCTCACCTGCAGCGGGCAGCGTGCGGTGATTGGAAGCGCCGAGCGATTGGATCGTTGGCATCTCGTCCATGCGCAACCGCGCACCGGCAAATGCCTGCGGCGCGCTGAGCGCGGCGCCATTCATGCGCGCCGCCCACTTGCCCGCCCAGCCGGTGCGGAATTTGAGCCCGCGCACTACGCCTGTTTGCGGCGTTTCCTTCCAAATTACGCCACGCGCACGACACCACCTTGCCACATCACGATCACGCTGATAGGTCCAGCCCGGCCCGGTTTCTTCGTGGCTGAAAAGATGCGTGAATGCAAACTCTTTGCGTAGCGCATCAAAAACGGGCAATACCGGACCCACCTTTACCAACAGTGGCAGGCCGCGCGCCGCCAACGCCTCACGCAGCGGGATCAAACTCGCCAGCACGAAATCCAGATGCTGCGGGTCAAACTCCGGGCTCTGAAGCCATTCGTCCTCGATGACAAATACAGCCGCTGCGGCGTCGCAACTTGCCGCCATCAACAGCGGCGCGTGATCGCGGGTACGCAAATCACGTTTGAACCAAACCAGCGCTGTTGAGGGCATCGATTGCGTCGTTGAGTAATTGAGGTTGTAAAGACGCTAAACGCCGCCAAAAGTTGCCTGGGCAGACAACTAGGTGACAGAAATGCGCGATATTTAGTGGTGCCCCTTATCGTTCCGGCGGCTTTGGGTCCAGCCGCGCCCTGCGCATCCGACCCCGTGACTCAGCGCAAATCAGGTGGCATCGAGCACTGCGTAGGTGCGTTTGCCTTTGCGCAATAGCACGTATTTACCAAACAACAGATCGCTGGTTGTCAGGGCGCGCGCAATATCCGTTGGCGCGACCTTGACATTATTTACATATACGCCGCCGCCCTCGATATCTTTGCGTGCCTGCCCCTTGGACGGACATAATCCGGCCTCCACCAGCAACTCGGTGAGGCTGGTGCCAGCGCCGGCCAGTCGGTCGCACGCGATCGCCTTGGTCGGGATCTCACCAACCACATCACGAAAAGTTTCCTCACTGGTCGCGCCAATTTCTGCGCCAAACAGGATCTCGGAGGCCGCCACCGCCGCCGCCAGCGCATCCGCGCCGTGAACCAGCGTGGTCATTTCGCGTGCCAATGCCTTCTGCGCGGCACGACCACCTGGGTTGGCCGTTGATTCTGTTTCCAGCGCAGTGATTTCTTCCCGGCTGAGGAAGGTCAGCGTCTTGAGAAGCTTGATCACATCCGCGTCATCGGCGTTGATGAAAAACTGGTAGAACCGATATGGTGAGGTGCGTTTCGCGTCGAGCCATACCGTGCCGGTCGCGGTCTTGCCATACTTCGAGCCGTCGGCTTTGGTCAGCAACGGGAAGACGAGGCCCCAGACGGTCGCACTCATTTTCTTGCGAGTGAGCTCTGTACCCACCGTGATATTGCCCCATTGGTCGGTGGCGCCGACCTGCAATTCACAGTTGAATGTTTTGCGCAGGTGGTAAAAATCGTAGCCCTGCAAAAGCATGTAGCTAAACTCGGTAAAGCTGATGCCGGTGCTGCGGTCTTCCATACGCGAGCGCACCGAGTCCTTAGCAACCATGGTGTTAACGGTGATGTGCTTGCCGGTATCACGCAGAAATTCCAGGAACGAAATTGGCGCCATCCAGTCGTGGTTGTTCACCAGACGCGCTGGATTGGCGGCGCTGGAAAAATCAAGGAACTTGGTCAGCTGCTTTTTGATGGCCGCGATGTTGTGTTCTACCTGCTCGGGCGTTTGCAGGTTGCGTTCATCGGATTTGCCAGATGGGTCGCCGACCATACCTGTTGCACCGCCGGCCAGCACGATCGGATGGTGCCCCGCCAGTTGAAAGCGCCGCAAGGCAAATAGCGGCACCAGGTTACCAACGTGCAAGCTGTCGGCCGTCGGATCGAAGCCGCAATAAAGCGTGGTCGGTGCGTCCGCCAGCCGTTTGGTTAGCGCCGCACGATCAGTGCAGTCGGCGTAGAGGCCGCGCCATTCGAGTTCTTGAAGGATAGTCATTGGAAATCAGAGGAATTTGAACGCTATTTTTGCACAAGTACGCGGTCAAGCTTGCAACTACCAAATGGTGAGACCGAAACCCGACTGAGAGCCGGGTTGGTGCGCCGCCCGGGCATTGGGCCGACACAAAGCGTTGCGAATGGTATCCGACGCGCTACTCGCCCTTGAATTTTGAATTGGATCGCGGCACCATGTCCAAATGAAGAAAATTTATCTACAGCCTCGCTAGACAATAAGGCGTAAAACCAAAATGACTGTGAGACTTGAACACGCGAATCTTTCTGTGCACGACATAGACGCGATCACGCGTTTTCTGCAGTCGGCTTTTCCTGAGTTCCGGATCCGCAATGACAAAAGGGAGCCAGATGGATCGCGCTGGGTGCACGTGGGCACCGAGGACACCTACATTGCACTCAGTCAAGCAAAAGGCCAGCAGCGGACCACGCTGAGGGGCTCACCGTTAAATCATCTTGCTTACGAAGTTACCGACGTTGACGCGGTGCGCTCGCGGCTTGGCGATGCGGGATATCAGGAAAATACGCTGGTACCAAATACACATCCGCACCGCAAACGCCTTTACTTCTACGATCCTGAGGGAAACGAATGGGAGTTCGTCGAGTACCTCTCGGACGATGCGGCGAAGCGAAACGATTACACGTTGCCAGACAAATGACTCGGGCCGCGCACCTTGACCTGGAAGCCGACGTAAACGCCAGATTCGCTGCCTGGCCTGCGCTGCGGATGGCCTGTTTGCCAGTTTTGTTAAGCTGCATAAGTAGCGTCCCCTCTCAACCACAACACATCTGAGGTTCACATGAAGCGAGTCACTGGGATTGGCGGCATTTTTTTCAAAGCGAAGGATGCACCCGCGCTGCAGGCTTGGTACAAGCGCCATCTCGGCATTGACGTCCAGGATTGGGGGGGTGCCGCATTCACCTGGGCCGACGCAGATGGCAAGCCCACCGGCGGAACGACAATCTGGTCTGTTGGTCCGGTCGACGGTGAACAATTTGCCCCAAGCAGTGCCCCATTCATGATCAACTACCGCGTTGAAGACCTTCACAGTCTGGTCGCCGTTCTCAAAAGCGAGGGTTGCAACGTGCTTGATAGGATCGATGACTCTGAGTACGGCAAGTTTGCATGGGTCATCGACCCTGAGGGAAACAAGGTCGAGTTGTGGCAGCCACCCGCCGGCCAATAGACTACACCTCCAATTCTGCCGGCGGCATCGAAGTTATGGAAGGTGGGGGGCCTAACCGACTCGACAGGACGAAACGTCCCGTCCTATTAGCCCGCCACCTGGCAGTAGTCGCTGGGCAAAATGCCACCTAAACAAGGTGCTCGGTACTTTCATGAGGCTCCGAAAGCGTGCGGTTTTCTCCTGGCGCGTCAATATGTGTTTTCAAGCCAAAGCCAAAATTGAAAATTCAACCCAATCCCGTAAGTAGAATTTGCGCTCTTCGGTCGCAGACCGGGGACCGCCGCACGCCAGACTGCAGAGCATTTCAATGGCCTCGCAACGCGACGTCTGAGCTAGACTTTGTCTGCCATTCCCCGACAACTTGAAGAGGACCCAAACATGATTACCGGTTCCTGCCACTGCAATGCAGTTCAATGGCGCTTCGATGCTGTTCCTGAGTCTGCTACCGCATGTAATTGCACGGCATGTCGGCGCTACGGCGTACTTTGGATCTATGACTTCGAAGGCGAAGGTGTGCATGTCTCAGGTCCAACTCAAGCCTATGTCCGTGGGAAAGCGTTGGGATTTCACTTCTGCCCGGCATGCGGTTGCATGGCGTATTGGCGAGCGCTGCAAACCAATGGCGAGGGACGACGTCGACTAGCGGTAAACGTGCGGCTCGCAGAGCCCACGGTCGTGGCGCACCTGCCCATCGACCATTTCGACGGGCTTGACAGCTTTGACGATTTGCCACGA
Organism: Betaproteobacteria bacterium; assembly: GCA_031383585.1. Classification (GTDB taxonomy): domain Bacteria; phylum Pseudomonadota; class Gammaproteobacteria; order Burkholderiales; family Usitatibacteraceae; genus UKL13-2. The sequence continues at coordinate 435 of JANMZU010000499.1, read as the reverse complement.
GACGGAAAGTGCGTCGCGGATTATTGGTTTTGAGTTTGGGCCGGGCAGATAATGCCGCGCACCAATTCATCGGCCGAAAATGACTGCAATCACACTGACTTCAGTAGTCAGCTTTCCACAATCTGTAGAAACCCATCACGGCGAAAATGCTGAAGAATTCGCACGGACAGAACTCTTTGCACCGGTCACAAGCCGCGGAGGCAGGCATGTTCGTGACGACCGTGATCACCGGCGCTTGGCCGGACTGCGCTGGTTGCTGGGAAAAATTGAGACCCCTCGCAAGTCCCGGCAAAGCTGACCCCGCATGAAGTACGACTGGATTCTGTTTGACGCCGACGATACCCTGTTTCATTTCGACGCATTCGCTGGTCTGCAGCGCATGTTCGCGGGTTTTCAGACCGGGTTTACCCAGACGGACTTTCTTGAGTATCAGCA
>JANMZU010000384.1:0-1967 GCA_031383585.1 Betaproteobacteria bacterium | reverse complement strand
CCGATCAATTGAAACTTCGACGGCAACAGCCCATCGCAATGCAGCGCGTACAAAGACGGCCACAGCATGCGGCGAGCAAGATCGCCGGTTGCACCAAACAGAACGAACGCGCGGCATTCAACTGGAAGCGGCAGTGCACTCATGGCGAAACTCCTAAATTTCGATGGTCGGCAGCTAACGCGCTGCCCAAGCCGTCAGTTGGAAAGATTGAACTTGCGGATCATCGCCACACCGGTGAATACGCCTGGCTAGCCCTGTTACGGCGGTATTGATGTCAAGCGTTAACCCATCAGACGCCGTAATAATCCGCTGGTCGACGCATCAAATCTGTTCGCTTGCTCGCCGCCGCGTAGCGCCAAAGCGATGTCGTCAGCCACCACCTTGCCAAGCTCTACACCCCACTGATCGAATGAGTTGATGTTCCAGATTACGCCCTGCACGAATACCTTTTGTTCGTAAAGAGCAATCAGGGCGCCCAGTGCCGCGGGATCGAGTCGTGGCATCAACAGTGTATTGCTCGGGCGATCACCCGCGAAAGTGCGATGCGGCGCCAGCCGCTCGATCTCCTTCGCGGACATTCCCTTAGCTGCCATTTCGGCTTGGACTTCATCCAGACACTTGCCCCGCATCAGCGCGCTGCTTTGCGCGAGGCAATTGGCCATCAACAATCGATGATGATCGGCAAATTCATGCGTGGGCAAAACCGGCAAGATGAAATCGGTCGGTATCAGGTCGGCTCCCTGATGCAACAGCTGGTAAAAAGCATGCTGTCCGTTCGTCCCCGGTTCGCCCCATATGACCGGACAAGTTGCATGCCCAACGGCGGTGCCGGCGAGCGAAACAGACTTGCCGTTACTCTCCATTTCCAGTTGCTGCAAATAAGCCGGGAGGCGATTCAAATGCGCGGCATAGGGAAGCACGGCTTCACTAGCGGTGCCGTAAAAGTTGCGATACCAAATACCGATGAGGCCGAGCAGCACCGGCATGTTCGTCTCAAGCGGAGCCTCGCGGAAATGCCGATCCATCGCATGCGCGCCAGCAAGAAACTCATCGAAACGCGCCGAGCCGATGCAGAGCACGATCGACAAGCCGATCGAGGACCAAAGTGAGAAGCGGCCTCCCACCCAATCCCAAAACTCAAACATATTGGTGGCAGCGATACCGAACGCCGTGACTTCCTTGACATTGGTTGATACCGCGACGAAGTGTTTTGAGATGTCGCTCGTCTCTGCGCCCGACGCGAGGAACCATGCCCTTGCGCTTCGTGCGTTAGTCAGCGTCTCAATCGTCGTGAAGGTCTTCGAGGCAACGATGAACAAAGTGGTTTCCGGATTTACTGCCGCAAACACATCGGCGATTTCCGCCCCATCAATGTTCGCGACGAAATGCATCCTGAGACGCGAATGAGCGAATGCCTTGAGCGCCTCGCACACCATTCTTGGGCCAAGGTCGGAACCACCGATGCCGATATTCACGATGTCAGTGATCGGCTGCCCGGTATGGCCGCGCCATACCCCGGCGCGCACCGATTCGCTAAAGGCGTAAACGCGCTGGCGCGCATCGCGTATCAGCGGCAGGACGTTGATACCATCGACGAGCAATGCTGGGCTGGTTAGATCGCGCAGCGCGACGTGGAGTACAGCGCGTCCCTCGGTTTCGTTAATACGTACACCGCCAAACATCGCATCACGTCTTTGCTCAAGGCTTGGTGCGCGCGCAAGTGCTAAGAGTAGTTCGAGCGTACGGTCATTGATGCGGTTCTTTGAGTAGTCGAGGAACAGACCAGCCGCGGTCAGAGAGTAGCGATCAAAGCGTCGTGGATCGCTTTCGAACATCGTGCGCATGGAGATGTGATTGTCGTTGCGCTGATGACTGGCGAGCGCTTGCCAGGCTAGTTCTGGCATTTGATTTAAAGAGTCGTTCATAGGGATACACAGATTCTCATGGGGGCCAGTACACGTCAACGG
>JANMZU010000358.1:0-6255 GCA_031383585.1 Betaproteobacteria bacterium | reverse complement strand
CCAGGTTGGTGGTGCCACTGGCGCGGTGGTACTGGCAGAGTCCCATCTGGCCATTCACACCTGGCCCGAACGCAGCGGTGCCACGCTCGATATCTATGTCTGCAATGTTACCGAGGACAACAGCCCCCGCGCTGAATTGGCCTACGCCGCGCTAATCGCTGCACTCGAGCCTGCGGACGTGCTGGTCAAGCGGGTCTGGCGAGGAAGAGACCTGCCGATAAAAGTCGCCGCGTAGGCATCATGCGTCTTGACGAAGCGTTGACAGAAAGTTCGGGCGTTTATTTTTACGGCACCCTGATTGAAGCCTTGCAAACCCCGTACCAGTTAATTGAGGTATTTGACACGCCAGCACTGGGAAAGCTGATGCGCATAGACGGCGCCAACATGACCAGCGAGGGTGATGAATTTTTTTATCATGAGCCCCTGGTGCACCCAGCGGCTATCGCCCATCCTTGCCCACGCAATGTACTGGTCATCGGCGGCGGCGATGGCGGCGCCTGCGAGGAAATCTTCAAACACCCGTCGGTCGAACGCGTTGTGCTAGCTGAACTGGATGCGGGCGTGATTGAGATGGCACAGCGGCACTTGTCGAGCGTGCATCGAAATGTGTTTGCCAATCCCAGGCTGGAAGTGCGGATCGTCCATGGCGTGTCATTCATTCGGTCAACCGCCGAGCATTTCGACCTGATCTATCTGGACCTGACGGATCCGGACGGGCCGGCCGCTGCAATCTACAGCCGTGGTTTTTTCGTTGAATTGCAGAGGGCACTTGCGACCGGCGGCGCTCTGGTGCTGCATATCGGCTCGCCGTTCTCGCATCCGGCGCGCGTCGCTGGAGGCGTTGCAGACTTGCGCACGGTGTTTGAACGGGTAACGCCGTATTTCGCGCACATTCCCACCTATGGCGCACTCTGGGGTTTTGCCATCGCCTCGGCGACCATCAATCCGCATGCACTGTCTGCAACCGAAATTGACAATCGACTCGGCCAGCGTAGCGTCTTGGACCGTCAGTTTTACAGTGGCGAGACGCACCGCGCGTTGTTTGCGCTGCCCGCCTATATCAAACGCCTGTTCGGGTAAGATATTGATTCATTGAATGTCAATCTCGGGGCGGAGATTGCGAGGGGGAGAAGTGAAATGTTGAAACGAGTCAGGCGTTCCAGCGGGCGGGTCACGCTGGTGTTGATCGGTGCTGCGGCAGTCGCAGCGACACTCTCGGGTTGTCAAAAAGAAGATATTCGGCGCGACGTATACGCCAGCAAGACCGACTGCCTCGCAGACTGGGGCAATAAGCCGACCGACTGCGAGCCCGCCTATGACCGGCCAACCGGTAACGGTGCAACTACCCATTACTATGGCCGGCCATATTCATATGGCGGCGCGAATTCGTCGCCCTCGCGCAGCGGCAAAACCATCGGCTCAACCACTACGTCGCGCGGCGGATTCGGCTCAAGCGGCCATTCCGCTTCCGGCTAGGTCCGCACCAACGATGAAGCGCCTCGACATGATTCCGCGCCCCGATTGGCCGAAGAAAATGGAAGATCTGGGCTTCTCGTTTCATTCGATCGACGGCATCTATTGGGATGAACGCAACTGCTATCGCTTCACCTCCAAAGAGATTGATACGCTTGAGGATGCCACCGCTGAGCTTCACCAGATGTGCATCGCGGCGGCTGGCCACGTGATCGACAAGGGTGCATACGAGCACTTCGCCATTCCGCCGCAATTCATCCCGATGATCGAGCGCTCATGGAACGACGACGAGGCCACCTTGTTTGGCCGTTTCGACATATCGTGGGACGGATTCGGTGCGCCGAAGATGCTGGAATACAACGCCGATACGCCGACATCGTTGATTGAGGCCAGCGTCGCGCAGTGGTATTGGCTGCAAGATGCGGTGATACCGAACATGCCGGGCGCAGATCAATTCAATTCATTGCACGAAAAACTCATCGAGCGCTGGAAGGAGATCGGCGAGGAGTTGCCAAGCAAGACCGTTCACTTTGCAGCAATCGCCGACTCAGAGGAAGACGTGGGCAATCTTGAGTATCTGCGTGACGTGGCCATGCAGGCTGGCATCGACGCGCGCTTCATCGACGTCGACGCCATCGGCTGGGATGCTATCGCCAAGCGTTTTGCCGACGAAGAGAACAATGAAATCAAGTCGCTCTTCAAGCTCTATCCCTGGGAGTGGATGGTGCGCGAAGCGTTTGGCAACAACTTGATCGACTCTGGCATGCGCGTGATCGAACCCGCCTGGAAGATGCTGCTCTCAAACAAAGCCATCCTGCCGGTGCTCTGGCAGCTCTATCCGGACCATCCCAATTTGTTGCCGGCATACTACGAGCCGCAGAAATTCGCCACCGACTTTGTGAAAAAGCCGATCCTTTCGCGCGAAGGCGCCAATGTCACTATTACGACCAAGTCGGGCGAAATCGCCATTCCGGGCGACTACGGCGCGGAAGGCTTTATCTATCAGGCCTACCACCCGCTGCCGGTTTACGACGGCAGTCACACCGTGATTGGCACCTGGATCGTCGGCGACGAACCGGCTGGTATGGGTATTCGAGAAGATGAGTCACCCGTTACCAAGAACACGTCGCGGTTCTTGCCGCACTACTTTATTTGATGAATTGAAGAGGAAACCAACATGAGCAAACATGAAATTCTGGCATCGTTCAGCGGCTTCGACGATTTTCTGCTCTATCTGGCCATGTCCGGTGTATTGCTCGCCGTCTTCGTCGCGATTTACGTGCGGATTACGCCCTATCGCGAAATCGCCCTTATTCGCGACAACAACATGGCCGCCGCCTTCAGCCTGTCCGGTGCGCTCATTGGCATGGTGATTCCATTGGCAAACGCGGTGCAGTACAGCGTCAACCCCGTCGACATGGCGATCTGGGGTTTCATCGCGTTGGCCATCCAGTTGATCGTGTTCGTCATCGCGCGCATCGCTCTGCCTACCATCGTGGTGGATATTCCAGAGGGAAAACAGGCTGCCGGATTTTTCCTCGGCATGATCTCGATTGCGGGCGGAATACTTAACGCCGCATGCATGACATACTGAGGCCGCGAAGTCCCCTACACGCAAACTCGTTTACTGGAGCGGCACTTCAGCCCAAAAGGCCCCAAGAGGCTCGCCAGCTGGGCATCTTGGCTGTCCGGTACAGTTGCCCCAGCCTATCCTGCGTAATTGACACTCGCACCGGGATTCTGGCAATTGGTCGCATGTTTCTCGCGCCTGCCATATGCCAAAGGCATAATTCGCACACTTTCAATTCGGCGTGATTAGTACAATCCCCCTCAACTTGGAACTACCAAGGCGCCGATTGTCAATTACTGAAGATTACAATTTTTCCTACGAAGGGCTTTCCAATATGAACAAGAATTTACAAATGCTGCTCGGCGCATTCACGCTGGCCGCAGCCACGATTGCCAGTGCGCAACAAGTCGCCGCGCCAAAACCCAAGGTTTACGCATTGATTTCGGCTGTTGGCGACCAATTTACCTACGTCACCCAGAAGCAGTCGGTGGGTTCCAATATTCTTGACAACTATCGTCGCGACGTCGTGAAAGTGCCAAACAATGCCCTTAATGTGTCGATCCTGAAAGGCTTGGATCGCGCAATCGAGCAGCGCGACCCGGGCAGCACGCGTATTTTGGCAACACTTAACGCACTGGAAATGGATGGCGTAAAGCCGATTGATCGCGAAAAAGTGGCGATGCAAAAGTTGTTGGCCAATCTCGAAAAAATGCCCCAGCGCATGGAGTGGGACACGATCATCGTCGTGACGCCCAAGTTCCAGTTTTCAGGCCGCAAAGGCATGGGCACAAAACTCGAAGGCATTGGCATTTACGTGCAACCCCTTGAAAGTGGCTCGCTAGGCAATGACGACGGTAGCGAGATCCTTGGCAGTGAGGGCGAAGAAACGATTACCCCAGACGGTAAGCAGGGCAAACGCTCCGCCAGATTCGTCGCACCCTATAACTACACTCAAACGTGGGTTTTTGATGCAAAGACGCTGAAAGTGCTTGAGACCAGCGCGCGTTATGAATTCCAGCGTGTTTATGATCAAAATTCGACCGCGATCGACGTCGCCAAGAGCGTTCCGCTGGAAAAGATGGCTGAAATCCTTTCCAACTTTGTCGAGCGCTCGGTGGCACGCGGCGTCGGCGAAGCGTTGCCATCGATTGAAATCGGAGAAATCAAGCCAGTTGCAACGGCATCGGACAAACCAAAACCCTAAGTGCGAAGCATCAGCGTATGGCAGCAACTTCACCAGGAAATTATTGTTCGCAATTGACCGTGCAGACTGGGCCATGAAAGTCTGCATCGTTGGTGCGGGTGCCATCGGCGGTTTTATTGGCGCCCGGCTAGCGGCTGCGGGTAACTGCGAACTAAGTGCAGTTGCCCGCGGCGCCACTTTGGTAGCGTTGAGAACACACGGCTGGCGTCTCAACACGGCCGCCGGGCCAATTACTGCGCCTGCCCTAGCCACAGAATTTGCGACCGAACTTGGCCCGCAGGACCTGGTCATCGTGGCGGTCAAGGCGCCAGCACTCGCCTCCGTCTTGCCAGCCATCGTTGCCTTACTGGGGCCAAATACCGTGGTGTTACCGGCGATGAACGGCGTACCGTGGTGGTTTAATGAAGGCGTCGCAGCACTTGGGCCAACACCGCTGCAAAGCATTGACCCGGGTGGGCGCATTGCGGCTTCCCTGCCAATTCAGCACGTTTTGGGCTGCGTGGTTCATGCCAGTACCTCACTGTTGTCGCCAGGCTTCGTGCAGCACAAGATGGGAAATGGCGTGATCATCGGCGAGCCCGACGGCGCCGTTTCCGCGCGGGTAGCGTCTATCTCTGACCTGTTGACGGCGGCCGGTTTCGACGTGACCAGTTCGACGCATATCCGCTATGACATCTGGTACAAGCTATGGGGCAACATGACTATGAACCCGATCTCAGCGCTGACCGGCAGCACCGTTGACCGCGTCCTCGATGACCCGGAGTTACGACAGTTTTGCACGGCGGCCATGCTCGAAGCGGCGGCCATTGGCGCACGCATTGGCTGCGCAGTAGTCGAAAGTCCGGAAGAGCGTCTTCTCGTCGCCCGCAAGCTTGGCGCGTTCAAAACGTCCATGCTGCAGGACGTCGAGGCTGGCCGCATGATTGAACTCGACAGCCTGGTCGGCGCAGTCAAAGAAATTGGCCAGCGCGTCGGCGTCGCGACACCCAGCATCAGTGCGTTGCTTGGATTGACCCGCCTGTTCGGCCAGGTGCGTGGGATTTATCCGACACTTAACAACGCTGAATAACGGAAATTTCTAGCCGTTGTGCGCGCGGTAGACTGCATCAATGCTGGCGTTTGGTTTGAGCTCTGTAGAAGCGACAGACTCAAGCACTAGCGCGGCTTCGCGGGCAAAGAGACGCTGAATGGCGCGCGGATACTAGGTTTTCGCTATTTCCGCAGCCGCTTGCACGAACCCTTGATCATTCGGTTTGCTTTGTGCCCAGGCTGGGTCAGAGAAGTAGTGTGGCGACATGATCTGTACACCGTGCTCGCTGAAAACATCCTGAATATTGCCGTGCAGCACGCTAAGCATTTCGGCGCGCTGACGCGGGTGGGCGATATAAGAAAAGGCAACCAGTCGGTACTCGACGTAAAAATCCGACAACTCGGTTTGCAACACATACGCGGCGGGGTTTTGGGTGATGCCACGAGTGCGTGCAGCGGCTTCGATGAGCATGGCGTGCACTTGCCGCCACGGCGCCAGATAGCCAATGCTGACCTTTGCATGCACGACAAACTTGCCGCCAGTGGTTGGGCGTGAAAAATTGCGTGTCGATGTCGCGACGACTTGTGAATTGGGCAGCACGATGCGCTCGCCCGACCCGGTTTCGACATGGGTCGCAAACAAGCCGATCTCTAGTACTGTGCCTTCACACTCGCCGATCCTCACGTATTCGCCGGGGCGCAAGGCGCGCGCGTAGATGAGGATAAGCCCGCTGAAGGCCTGCGCGACCACGCTGCTCGAACCCAGCGATACCATGACGCCGAGCAACACCGAGATCACCTTGAACGCATCTGATTGCGAACCGGGCAGATACGGATAGGCCATCACCAGTGCAAACACCCACAGCGCGAAGGTCACCAGCTTTCTTGTCGCGCGTGGCTTCGGCATCGAGCTTGTCGAAGTGCAATTGGCCGCGTTCAACCATATTGAAGAATGCCCTGTTCACCTTGACCAGCGCGA
>JANMZU010000036.1:0-5649 GCA_031383585.1 Betaproteobacteria bacterium | reverse complement strand
GTCGGCTGTTGCAATATTGTCCTTGAGCAAAATCGGAACGCCATGCAACGGTCCACGTGGCCCTTTGGCCTTGCGCTCAGCGTCAAGCGCCCTGGCAATCGAGAGTGCATCGGGATTCAATTCGATGACCGAATTGAGTCGCGGCCCAGCCTTGTCGATGGCGCGAATGCGGGCCAGATAGAGCTTAACCAGTTTTTGCGATGTGGTTTTGCCAAATTGCATTGCTGCCTGCAAATCAGCCACACTTGCCTCAACAATGTTGAGCCCGCGCATTGGTGCCGTAGTTGCCGCCATCGTCGATCCGCTCCCCATCGCGCCCACCAGTGCCCCAAGTTGGATGAAGTCTCTACGATTCATTTCAATTCCAGAAATTTCCAATTGGACGAGTATAGCGGGCACCGCCAAAAAACAGTCTTGACGCCAATCTACGATACCCCTACTCTCAGCCCATGATCGAATTCAATCTCTCCGCATTTGAAGCGCGCGTTCTGGGTGTACTTTCGGAAAAAGCCTTCCTCACACCAGACGTCTATCCGCTCTCGCTAAATAGCGTCGTCAACGCCTGCAATCAGCTGAGCAATCGTGAGCCAGTGATGAGTCTGGGCGAGGAAACCGTTGAGGCATGCCTCACGCGCTTGCAGCAGAACAATCTCGCCCAAACCTATTACCCCGCCGCCAGCCGCGTGGCCAAGTATCAGCATCGGCTCGCTGAGGTTTTTTCGCTGGATGACGCCAAGTTGTCGGTGCTAACACTGCTACTGTTACGTGGCCCGCAGACTTGCGGTGAGTTGCGGCAGCGTACTGCGCGCATGTACCCGTTTGCCTCGGTTGAAAGCGTAGAACGTTCGCTTGAAGATTTGGCACGGAGCGAACGACCGCTCACCATGCAATTGCCGCGCGCCCCCGGCACGAAAGAGTCGCGCTGGGCACATCTGCTCTCTGGCACGATTGCTGTGGAACGCGCGGAGATTGCATCAGGGATGAACGTTGGAGGGAACGTGGTCGAAGGGGCTGGCGATGATCGGGTGGCAAATCTGGAAGCCGAAGTGGCGACGTTGAGGCGCGAGGTGAATTGGCTGACAGAAGAGCTGGCGACGTTCAAGAAGCAGTTTGACTAGGCTCATGAAACCGGGAAAATAGGTAAAACTCCAGCACTGGCGCGGTGATTGACGCCATTTTGCCCCGTGAGCCGCGCCAATGCTTAACCTTGATAAGCTGTCATTTCGAGCAGAGCGAGAAACCTGCTTTTTCGACCACCTTACAACAAAGCAGATTTCTCACCCGATACCGTCGGCTTCGAAATGACAGTAATCTGGTTTGACTATTTCAATTCAACGCTGACCCGGACTGTCCCCGCTTTGTCATGCTTGATGACAAGATCTACCTTCCCACCACTGGGAGACTTAACAACCCACTGCAATTTCGTCCGATCCGCCGTCGGCGTGGTATCGGTCCAGAAACTCATCAGCGTGTGTTTGTAGGCGCGGCCTTCGAGCTCTCCGGCGATTTCACGCGGCTTGCCTGATACCAGGGTCGCGCCTGCCGGAAGAGAAATTTCACCGACGACGCCGCGGGTTTGCTTCCTCTGCTGGGCGCGCTTGGACACATACGAAGGCAGGTAACCGGTATTCTGCACTGCGACTTCGATTCGATAGGAGTCGCCACCAATGTTTTCGGCTTTCGCATGCACGAGTTCCAGCTTGGGTGAAATCAGCGCATTCCACACCAGCCAGTCGGGAAACTTGGCGATTTCTTTTTCGAGCAGGTGTGGTGGCGGGTTGCGGAAGGCGTAAATTTTGTCCCATCCGCCGATCTCCACCTCGCCTAGCTGTGGGTGATCGAACTTGGCCCAGTCGATATAGCCGTTGCCCTTCAATTCCTTGTCGGCCCAGGCGAGCATTTTCAAATCGTCCTCAACTGGATGGTCGCGGAACCAGTCGATGTATTTGTAATCCTTGATGCCAGCTTCGCGCATCGGGCACCAAATTTCAATTGTCCACTCGTACAGGCCAAGGTGCTCATAAATCCAGTCGAACGCGCCGGTGATGACTTCCTTGGGGTGATAGCGGAACTCGTGGTAGACACTGATCGCCGGATAGCCCGTCATCTTGGCGCCCTCCTCGCCCTGTTTTTTGTACGTCCACAAATCCTCCGGCGGCATGTCGTCGTCCGACATGGTCGCAAACGGCCGCAGCAGCACGCCACTCCAGGTGTGAAATGACAGGCCGCCGGTGATATTGGCGTGGTGGGTAATGAAGTGCACGACCGCGCGCACTTCCGGCTCTGATGTTGGATACGGCCCGGCACCAAACTGTTCGTGCTCCTGGCGCCAGCCGGCCGGGAAATTCCGATTGAGGTCGAGCCCCTGCTTGTCCTTATTCACTTTGATGGACACGCCATCGTAGTTGCGCAGCGTGCCTTCCGGAAGCATCCGGTAATAGGTGCCGCCGTATTCAGTTGGCCCACGCGGAATCATCAAGCGCGGCTCGTCTGGATGCGTCTTCCAGTTACCGTTGGCGTCTTTGATGCGCATGGACAGAATCCGCCCGTCGCCGTTGACGTCCTCAATGTCGAGGCCTTCGACATGCTCTTCCTCATAGGGATAAGGCCGCGTCGAGGAGCGCACGATCTTGGGATTGTCGCGCATGGCCCATTCCGCACCGTCGGGATTGATTCGCGGGCAGATGTACATGGCACGTGTGTCGAGGCAACGCGTGATGTCGTCGCGCTTGCCGTAATTTTTGGTGAGCGTATCGATCAGGTAGAGGCTTGCCGCACCGCCGGCCAACTCGCTGGCGTGGATGTTGGCATCGACCCAATACGCCGGTTTGTCGGATGCCGCACCAGTTGCCTGATTGGTCGCCGTTAACACCCAAATGTCTTTGCCCTCGTGGCTTTTGCCGATACTTTCTATCGACAATAGACTTGGAAATTTCTCGACGAAGCCGTGAAGGATTTCGGTGAATTCTTGGTAACGGTAGAAACGGTCGTATTGGATATTCATATTAGCTTACGGGTATGAGATGCGAATTGTGATGGGGTAAATTCTCGCACGCCGGCCAGATGGCGGCAGTGAGCCAGGTCAGTTATGGAGACCGCAGCGATTCAAGCGTAAAACGAGCACTGGCGAGGTTCGCAGGCCAGTAATGGCTGCGACGCCGCGCCAGTGCTTGCGTCTGCCTAGTTTTTCTTGAACTTCTTCGCCAGCCACGGCCCGACCACAACCAACACCGTGATGGCGAGCAGCGTCGCGGACAAGGGCTTTTGCAGGAAGATCATCCAGTCACCCTGGCTGATCGACAGCGAGCGGCGCAACTGCGCTTCGGCAAGTGGGCCGAGGATCATGCCGATCAGCACTGGCGCTGTCGGGAAATCGTAGCGCCGCATCAGGAAGCCCAGCGCACCGATCACATAAAGCAGAAAAATATCGAACGCGGATTGGCGCATGCCATAGACGCCGAGTGTCGCGAAAATGAGGATGCCTGAGTACAGAAGATGCTTAGGGATTTTCAGCAATTTCACCCACACGCCGACCAGCGGCAGATTCAGCACCAGCAACATCACGTTGCCGATGTACATCGATGCAATCAGCGTCCACACCAAGTCGGCGGAATTCACGAACAGCAACGGGCCGGGTTGCAGACCGTATTGCTGAAAGGCGGCGAGCAAAATCGCGGCAGTTGCGGATGTCGGCAATCCTAGCGCCAGCAATGTCGTCATGGTGCCCGTGGAAGAAGCATTGTTGGCGGCCTCCGGGCCTGCCACGCCCTCGATGGCGCCTTTGCCGAACTCTTCCGGGTGCTTGGTCAACTTTTTTTCCAGGGCATAAGACAGAAAGGTGGGGATCTCGGCACCACCTGCCGGAATAGCACCGAAAGGAAATCCGATCGCCGTGCCGCGAAGCCATGGTTTCCAGGATCGCTTCCAGTCTTCGGCCTTCATCCAGATCGAGTCAGTCATTTTCATCAGCGAGTCAGCTATCTTTCCCTCTTTGGACGCGACCCACAATGTTTCCCCAACTGCAAACAGGCCCACCGCCACGGTCACGACTTCGATGCCGTCGAGCAATTGCGGAACCTCGAACGCGAAGCGCGCCGTGCCGGATTGTCCGTCGATGCCAACCAGGCCGATACCCAGCCCGATGAAGAGGGCAGTGAGACCACGCAAGGCCGACTCGCCCAACACAGCCGAAACCGTAATGAACGCCAGCACCATCAGCGAGAAAAATTCCGGCGGGCCGAATTTCAGCGCGATATCCACAACCAGCGGTGAGACAAATGTGAGCGCGACCACCGTCAGCGTTCCGGCAACAAACGATCCGATTGCGCTGGTGGAAAGCGCCGCGCCCGCGCGGCCACGTTTGGCCATCTGATTGCCTTCCATCGCGGTGATGATGGTGGCCGATTCACCGGGTGTGTTGAGCAGGATCGATGTGGTGGAACCGCCATACATGGCGCCGTAATATATCCCGGCAAACATGATGAGTGCGCCAGACGGGTCGATCTTAGTGGTAACTGGCAACAGCAGTGCTACTGTCACTGCCGGGCCAATGCCGGGCAACACACCCACGGCAGTGCCCAGCGTGACACCGACGAAGCACCACATCAGGTTTTGCATCGTCAGCGCCAGCGAGAATCCGTTGGCTAGAAAATTCAGGACTTCCATGTCGGCCTTCCTTTATTCTTGTTCGGCACGATGATGCCTTCTTTCATCATGTCGCATTTCTCACCTTCTCCATCGGGAGAAGGCCGGTATGAGGGAAGCCTTTGGGTAACATCAGTTCCATAGACTATCAACGTGGCCCAGTGGATTGGCGTCAGATCGCTCAGACTGGCAGAATGCCGCGCGGCAACCCCAGTCCCAGGCCATAGTTGAAAAACCCGTAGGTGACGATGGCAATGATCAGGCCGATGATCGCGTTCTTCACCCAATCCTTGTTGCCGAACCCCCGCGCCGCGAGTACGAAGAGCAGCGCACCGGAAATGACGAAACCGACCGGCACCATGAGGATCCCGTTGGCGATAATGCCGACGGTGATCCATGCGTAAGCGCGCCAATCGGTGCTGTTTGCAGCAGCCTCAGCTTCGTCCACGCCGCGAAATCCGCCGAACAGTGCTTCCTTCATCAGCACCACGCCAAGCAGAATCAGTCCGACCGATACAATGGTCGGCATCAGTCGCGGCCCAACCTTGGCGTAGCCGGTTGCCTCAGGCAACTGCGTGGTGCCATACGCGAGTGCGGCGCCGAGAATCAGCACACCAGCCGCAACCAGTATTTGCCCAGTGTGCCTGGGGGCGCGGCCGGACTGATGATCGGGCATGAAACTACTTCTTCAGGTTCAGCTTGGCCAAGATGTCGCCGATGCGCTTATTCTCTTCATCGAGATACTTCCCGAACGCGTCTCCAGACAAATAAATATCGGTCCAGTCCATCTTCGTCAGCGTCTCTTTCCACGCCGGGCTTTTAACCGTCGTGTCGATTGCGGCCAGCAGCGCTTTTTTCTGCGCTTCGGTGATGCCGGGGGCGCCAAACACACCGCGCCAGTTGAACAGGTCAACGTTGACGCCCTGCTCTCTCAACGTCGGTACGTCAATGCCGGCGGCACGCTTGTCTGATGAAATCGCCAGCGCGCGGAACTTGCCGCCCTTG
>JANMZU010000297.1:0-3039 GCA_031383585.1 Betaproteobacteria bacterium | reverse complement strand
ACCCATTTATGCCAGCAATCTGCCGACATGCCGCACGCGTGGACGTGTGATGATGGCATAGCTGAAAACACCAGCAACAACCTGCTTTATGTCTAATGATCGAGCGGAAGAAAAGGAACGGCGCAATGATGTCCGCCTGTACCAAAAGAGTCTGGCTGTGCCTGCTACTGGCAATGTTGACGGACGCCCGTGCCATTACGGTCGATGTCAAAACCGTCAAATTGAGTGCGGACCAACGCGCATCGTTGTATCGCTTTCTTACTGACACATTGCCCGCGTTATCCTTTGATTGGAATTCACTCGAGGCGCACGCCAATTCCATCGCTGGCAAACGCCAGCCGCTATCGGCCACCATGAGCACGGTGCCCGTGTTCGCGGCGGCAGGACTCTGCCGGAGTGAACAACACCATTTTTATCTTGAGGCCGCAGCCGGTAAAGAGAAGGCGCGCTGGCGGGCGAACGAGGACTTGACCAAACGTCAGGCGTGGATTTACCAGGGCGGCGATTGCGCGGTGGTGTCATCGCCGATCCGCGTCAGCAAGTCATTAACCGATGCGGAATTCCTGTTTATTCAACGGGAAGAGCAAGCACTGAAGAGCCGGGCCGCACAAGTCATCGGCGGGAGTGATTGTGCCCGCGTTCGCTTCTGCGAGGTGGCACTACAGCGCATTAATCGAGAACGTCAGGAGAATCCTTCTCGCGCACCGCGCATCATCACCAAGCTCACCTTCACGCCGCAGCAACCAGGCCCGGCCTGCCTTTATGTGATGGAGGTTTCGTTTGTCGGGCCGTTGAATGATCTGGTGCCGCTTGGGGCGAGTTGCCCGAAGCCGTAGTGTTCGGGAGTTTTTCTTGGCCAATGCAGAAATGAAAGCCGGGCACGAATGGCACTTACTTAAGCCTAAACACGCTGCAAGGTAGGTTGGCGCTGAACGAAGTGAAGCCCAACATTTGCGACAATAAATTGTTGGGCTTCGCAGGCTCAGCACCAACCTACGATCGATCTCGAACTACGCCGACCCAAGCACCGTCAACGCGTCCGCGCCGCCGACCAATACGCGTACGCGGGAATATCCGGCCTTGATCAATCGCTCCGCCAACAAGGCGGCACTGGCCTCGTTCGGGCAGGTGCAGAAGGTGATGATGGTTCTCTCCCTTGCGTCGTGAGGCAGCCGTGCCATCGGGTTGTTGTGTTCGATGATGATCGAGCCTGGAAACGAGCGCGGATCTTCGGACCGCGCGAGGTCTGATCGCGCATCCAGCACCACGAGCCCCGGCTCGTTGACCAGCAACTCAAGCATCTCTTTGGCCGTGATACGCACCACGCGAAAAAGCCGCTTGAGGCGCGCGCGGCGATAAAGCTTGTACGCGATATAACACGCAAACAATCCGGCCAGCACCACCAGCGACCATCCGCCGATGACGCTCATCGCGGCCAGAACGCTGTTCACCTCGCGATTGAAGATCATTCCCGCGCCGATGTATGCGCCACACCAGATGAGACAACCGAGCGAATCGAATAGCAGGAATCGACGGTAAGAGAGGCCCATCGCGGCGGCGGTCGGAATGGACATTGCCGAGACGCCGGGGATGAATTTCGCCACCAGTAGCACCGTCGCCCCGTGCCTGCCGATGAGGTCATCCGTTTTACGCACACAGGTATCGGGCGAAAGCGAGAGCCGGCAGAGCCCGGCGAGCAGGCGCCGGCCATGCCGCCGTCCCAACAGAAACCACATGTGGTCCGCGATCAGGCAGGACAGAAACGCCACCAGCAGCACCAGCTCCGGCCGCATTACGTTGCCTGCGGCGAGCGCGCCCGAGGCCACCAGAATCGGCGCCGCCGGCAACGGCAAGCCGACTTGCTCCAATAGCACGGACCCGAAAACGAGCGCCAACCCCCAACGAGTTAACAAATCCAGCAGATCCATTGAGTGCTTCCCTTCTTGTTTCTCGAAACCTCAAATATCCGTCATTCCCGTCGCGGACCTTTCGATGCTCGTTAATTTCGCCTGGGCTACGGATCTAAATTTTTTCTTGAAGTAGTGCCTCGGATGACCGGAACCTTCATTCTCCGACTGCCTTTGATTCCTTGCTCGATCGTAACATATACGTTACTATAATTTCATGAGAATAGTCATCGAAGAATACCATTGCGCGGATGGTGCAAATCCATACAAGGAATGGTTCGATAGTCTGGATGCCCAAGCCGCTGCAAAGTTCGTGACCGCAAAACTGCGGCTGGAGTTGGGAAACACGTCACGTGTGAAATGGTTTGCCGGCATCGGCCCATCCAAACCCGTGTGATCGATTGGGGCCCGGCATATCGAATTTATCTCGCCAAAGATGGAGAGACACTCATCATCTTGTACGGCGGCGGGCCCAAGCGGGGCCAGCAGAAAGACATTGATCGCGCAAAGGAACTGCACGTGGAATACACGGCAAGAACGAAGGCGATGTCCGCCCTTAGAAAATCGGAAAAGCAAAAGAGGTAAACAATATGGCACTGACGCGAAGTTTCAAACAAACCATCGTTGAGCGAGTCGAACGCGATCCCGAATTCGCCACCGCACTACTCGATGAGGCAGCCACGCTTTTTCTGAGCGACGAACCTGAAACGGCGCGGCTTATTCTGCGCGATCTCGTCAACGCGACATTGGGTTTCGAGCAGTTGGCGGAAGTGACGGCCAAACCGAGCAAGAGTCTGCACCGTATGTTGTCATCCAGCGGAAATCCCAGCATGGATAACCTCGCCGCCATTTTTGGCGCGGTGAGGGCGAATCTTGGCGTTGATCTAAATGTACACGCGACCAAGGCCTGAACGTAGCGAAATGCCCCGGCCTCGGCCAATTGGGCCAACTCGGCCAACGTCACATCACAACAAGTGCGCATAAAGGCTTTTTCAAATACCAGGCCATGTTTTCAAACGGCACGCCGAACTCAAACTTCTCCCCAGCCGTAGAAAATGGAGTCACCATTTAATTGCTGAATACAGTACTTAAATAAGTGTCTGACCCCACCATTTACTACATTGCCATTTAC
>JANMZU010000261.1:0-4804 GCA_031383585.1 Betaproteobacteria bacterium | reverse complement strand
AAGTACCAAACGATGTTCGACGGACGTATGCGCGGGGACTGGCAGTCCGCAGTGGAAGCACAACAATGCTTCGCGTTCCGCGGCAGTTGTTTCGCCCAAATAGACACTTGCGACAGTGTTCAACGGGGTGTACCCGCGTTCGATTGCATCAAACTCGTGCAGAACGCGCCGAACGCCTGAAGCTGTTCTAGCGAACCGACGCGCGCCAGGCCAATTGCCCCAAGCGCGATGACGATTAGGCCGGCTGCGAAGCGAACGCGCTGCAGGCGCGTCCAGCGCTGCAGTGTGCCTGCGGTCCACCCCGAGAGCAGCATCGCGGGCAGCGTTCCGGCACCAAACGCCAGCATTGTCATCATCCCGTTGCCAGTGCTACCCGAGCTCATCGCGGTCAGCAACATCGCGTAAACCATGCCACAGGGAATCCAGCCCCAGAGCATGCCAAACAAGGCGGCATGGCTAGGCGAACGCAGTGGCAACAACCCACTCGTCATTGGCGAGATGCGTCGCCATATGTAGCCGCCAGCACGTTCAAGTGGCGCCAACAGTTGTGGAAAACCCATCAGGTAGAGTCCCGTCAACACCACCATCAGATTGGCCAGCACGAACAGCGCCGTGCGTGCCGACAGGGTGTCGCTGATGACCCATCCCTGTCCGACTCCAGCCAGCGCACCGCCAAGCGTACCGGCGAGGCCGCCCGCGATTGCATAACTGCTGATGCGACCGATATTGAACGCGAGTACATTGGTATTCGTTGCCGAAAATATCCTGTGTGGCGTTTCGAGGCCGCGCGGGCTCTTGTTGATGATGGCAATACGCGGAGATAACGACACCGTTTTTTGGTTGCTACCCGGTGCCGAGGCCAGCGCAACCGTGGCGGAAATGCCGCCACACATGCCGAGGCAGTGAACACTACCGAGAAAGCCGGTAGCGAGCGCCGTCAATGGCAATGTCATGACGGTGACATCGATACCCACCCCTGGTCGACCTCAGATGGCTTTTGAAAAGCGCTCGCGTTGTTCGCCGCGCGATAGATAGCGATCAAACACCATGGCGATGTTGCGAACCAGCAGGCGACCGCGCGGTGTGACGCAGACGGCATCGGCCGCTATCGTGATGAGGCCTTCCTCGGCCATTGTCTGCAGGCGCTCGATCTCATCAGAGAAATAGTCACTGAAGCGAATCAGGTGGGCAATTTCAATGGCTTCAATCGATACTTCGAAGTGGCACATGATCGAGTTGATCACCGCGCGCCGCAACAGATCGTCGGCGGTCAGCTCGATGCCGCGCAGCACCGGCAATTCACCGCGATCAAGATAATCGTAGTACTCATCCAGCGATTTCACATTTTGACAGTAGGTCGCACCGACCTTGCTGATGGCGGAGATGCCGAATGCAATCAGGTCGCTATCGGCGTGGGTCGAGTAGCCTTGAAAATTGCGATGCAGGCCCGCATGCCTGGCAGCCATGGCTAACTCGTCGTGTGGAAGTGCAAAGTGATCCATGCCGATATACACATAGCCGGCCTGGGTCAGCTTGTGGATCGCGTGCGTCATGATCTGCAATTTTGCTTCAGCCGTGGGCAGGTCCGCATCGTTGATACGCCGCTGCGGCTTGAACATTTTCGGTAGGTGGGCGTAGCTGTAGAGCGCGATGCGGTCAGGCCTTAGTCCGATGACGCGATCAAGCGTGTGGTCGAAACCAAAGACGGTCTGCTTGGGCAAACCATAGATCAGATCGACATTGATTGAGGTGACACCAAACTTGCGTGCCACCTCGATTGCCCGCGCGGTCTCCTCCTCGCTCTGTATTCGGTTGACTGCCTGCTGCACTTCGGGGTTGAAATCTTGCACGCCGAGACTCATGCGGTTGAAGCCCAGCTGTCCGAGCGCGGCGATCTTTTCGTCATCGACAGTGCGTGGATCGATTTCGATGGCGTACTCGCCGGGTAGTAACTCGAAATGTTCTCCCAGTCGGCGCATCATGCCGCGCAGCTCTTCCGATGACAGAAACGTCGGCGTTCCACCGCCCAGGTGAACCTGCGCGGCGCCACGATTGCCGCCCAATATGCCGGCGGTCAGACTGAATTCGCGGTCCAGGTAGCGTAAATACTTAGCGCTACGACCGTGGTCCTTGGTGACTACTTTATTGCAGCCGCAGTAGTAGCAAACTGTATTGCAGAAGGGCAGATGCACATACAATGACAACGGTTGCTTGTTGGTTGCCGGACCCCAGCTGACGTTTCGCTGGCGCAATGTCGTCTGATGCGCCCGCTGGTCGTAGGCCTCAATGAAGCGGTCTGCGGTTGGATAGGACGTATATCGCGGACCAAGCTTGTCGTATTTGCGAACTAACTCGGTATCGATCAATACGGATTCGGCAGGCGAAAGATCGGAATGCATGCGTGCATCGTGCCGTGCTTGTAGTATTGTGTTTTGATGTAGATCAAATGCGGTTGAATGGATTAAAAACAGTCGTCCTTTAGCGGCGAATTGAGAAGGTGAGCAAACAGCAATGGCGAACGGCGAACTGGCACGGCAGCAAAATACGCATCTGGTCCTAACGGAACTAAAGGCGGCTTGCGCGAACTGTAATCTGCGTGAGCTTTGCTTGCCTGCTGGCCTGACAGATAGCGAACTAGATCAGATTGAGGCGATGGTCAATGTTCGTCGAAAGATCAGGCGCGGCGAAACCCTGTACCGCGTTGGTGAGGTGTTCGACGCCGTGTACGCGGTGCGCAGCGGATTTTTTAAATCGCGATTGACCTATGAAGACGGCCGGGATCAGGTCACCGGATTTTCCATGGCAGGCGAGATTCTTGGTTTGGATGGCATTGGTCAGGGCACTCACAACTGCGACGCCGTCGCTCTGGAAGACAGTGAAGTGTGCAGTATTCCCTATGTCCGGCTGGAGGAACTGTCGCGTGAAATCGATGGCTTGCAGCGGCATTTTCACCGGTTGATGAGCCGCGAGATCGTGCGCGAATCAGGCGTCATGATGCTGCTGGGCGTGATGCGGGCTGAGGAGCGCATCGCCGCCTTCCTACTAAACCTATCGCAGCGGCTCAATGCGCGCGGCTACTCACCCCTCGAATTTCATTTGCGGATGACGCGCGAGGAAATTGGCAGCTACTTGGGACTTAAGCTCGAGACGGTCAGTCGTGCCTTTTCCAAATTCGACAAAGACGGACTAATCGAAGTCGAGCAAAAATTCGTACGCATCTTAAGTATCGAGGGCCTCAAACAAATCTACGCGCATCACGTGAATTGATTGAGGCTATCGTCAGCTTCATCGTCAGCGGCAGACCAGCACCGGTAATTTGCAGTGGGTAAGCACCTTGGTGGTCTCACTGCCCAGCAGTAGTGCTGAAATTCCGCTGCGGCCATGTGAGGCCATGACGATAACATCGCACTTTTTGCGCTTTGCTGTGTCGATGATGCCAACGTATGGCTGATCCGCCGTGATATTGAGAAACTGCACCGTCAGCGACTTCAGCTTGGCGTGCTTCTCGATTTTTTCGCGAACGATCGCTGCGTGTTTGGCTACCGACACATCCCAATCGTTGGGCGTAATCGGCATCACCATGTAGCCATCGCCGCCCACCATGGTGGGGTAGATGGACGACACGTAGAGCACCGAGACCTTGGCATCCGTGCTTGCAGCCATTTTGGCAGCCATGTCCAGCGCCTTGAGTGCGAGTTTGCTGCCGTCGGTTGGTACAAGAATGTGTTTGAACATGGTCGGCCCTTGGTTGGTTGCGATAAGGTCAGCTTAGCGCCGGGGTTAACAAGCCATTTGATACATATCAAACGCCTGCGCCCTGCTGGAGTTTTGCCAAGCCGTGCCCGAGGGTAGCGGCCATATTCGCGCTGCAGCGCAGCTCGATTCGGGTCTGGCGCTGGCTAAATTCCATTCGATCTGCGCAGCGCAAGGCGGTTTTCGCGAGCCGACGATCGCGCCGTACACCCATGTGGTCACGGCCAGCCGAGCTTGACGCATCGTCGAAATCGACAATCGTCGTCTGGCGCGGATTGCCAAACTTGCCGGTGCGCCCAGCGCACCGGCTGCCGGTATCGATTTGCAGGTAAGGTGCGGGAGGGCGGTTGAAGTGGATGGTCCGCTGTTCACTTTGCACGCATAGACGCCAGTGGCGCTGCACTTTGCGCTCGACGCGCTTCGAGCAGACCCGGACATTTTTACACTGGCCGCAGCCTGACTGCGCTTGCGCGGGGGCGTCGGGGAGTTTTACTTGACGGTCAGCACGGGCACAGACGAAGCCGCGATTACCCGCATGGCGACTGAGCCCATGAGCAGATTGCCAAGCGCGTTGCGGCCATGGGTGCCCATGACGATAAGGTCGCAGCCCTCTGAATTCGCCGCTGTGACAATCTGCTCAGCAGGTTGACCGACAACCTTAAGTTCGATCAAGCGGCATGGCTTGCCCGTGAGTAACGCTAGAGCTGGCGCCAGTACTTCCTCAGATTCCTCATTGTAATATTGCGCAAAGGCGCCGCTACCGAGGTATGCCTCGGCACGCGGCGAGGGAAGCGGCAGGTGGACATTTATCAGCACAATTGCTGACTTAGTGCCAAAAAATTCCTTGTTAGTAATCACGAAGCGCAGTGCGCGCAATGCGCTTTCAGATCCGTCGATGGCGATGAGTAGTTTCATGGTTGAACTCCAGTGATTGCGCTGTGTGTCGGCGATTAACGCAGTTTGGTGCAGGTCGCGCGAAACCAATTTGATTTGGCGCAACTGGCGAGATGATTTTTGTTCATGGCAGCCGCGCCGTCGCAGCAGGAGCGCG
>JANMZU010000260.1:0-7469 GCA_031383585.1 Betaproteobacteria bacterium | reverse complement strand
CCTCGTTTCGGAGAACATCGTTGCGGCTGTGCCAGACGTCGTCTACAGGGAACTTGACAGGGTGCGCGTCAAGGGCAAGCTTGAGCCGATTTCCATCTATGAGCCCATCGGCATAAAGGGCGAAGTTCCCGATCAGGTCATCGAGGAAATCGACCGTTTTCATCGCGCGCTTGATTTGGTTCGATCACAGAAATGGGACGAAGCCGAGGCCGCACTCACAAAGCTCATCGATGCCGATCCCAAACGCAAGGTTTACGGGAAATACCTGGATCGTGTTGCCACATTGCGTGCCGATCCTCCAGGCGACAATTGGGATGGCGTGTATACGTTAACCAGCAAGTAAGATACGTTGCGCGATACAGTGTCCGCCATTCTCGAATGAACGGGAATGGCGGATTTCTTTTTCTGCCATAGCCGTGCTCTGATTTGTCGCGCCCGGCATTCAACCCAAAAATACAAATGATCAGCTACCCTCACGAAATCCCACCCGCCCCGGGCGAATCCATCCTGGTTGCACCTGGCATCTACTGGATACGCATGCCGCTGCCGTTCGCGCTCAACCACATTAACCTGTGGCTACTGGAGGATCTCGACGAGGCTGGTGAAAGCTGCTGGACCATCGTCGACACTGGCTATGGCGTGGCTGCGACGCATGCGCTCTGGGAACAGCATTTCGCCGGCATCATGGGTGGCAAGCCGGTCAAACGTATCATCGTTACCCACTATCACCCTGACCACGTCGGTTGTGCTTCCTGGCTCCATGAAAAGACCGGGGCGCCGGTATGGATGACCACGTCTGAGTATCTTTCCGCGCACGCGGCGGCTGAAGATGTTGCCGGTTTTGATCGGGAAAACTCAGCGCGCCTGTTTGTGGCGCACGGCCTGGCCAAAGCACGGCCAGACTTTGCGGAAGCGCAGAGAGTGCGTTCTGGTGCCTACAAGCGCGGTGTGCCGACCGTACCCAAGCAGTACCACCGCATCATGGAAAACGACGAAATTGTCATCGGGGCACGAACCTGGCGGGTAATCACGGCGTTCGGCCATGCCCCCGAGCACGCGACTCTGTTTTCCACCGATGGCAACATTTTGATTTCGGGCGATCAGGTCCTGCCACGTATCACCACCAACGTCGGTGTCTGGGGCAATCAGCCTGAAGCAAATCCGCTCAAGCAATTTCTCGACAGTATGGAAAAATTTGAACCGCTTCCCATAGAGACGCTGATACTACCTTCGCACGACCGCGTGTTTGTCGGGTTGCACGAGCGCCTCGCACAACTGCGACTTCATCATGACGAGCGACTGGCAGAACTGGAAGCTGCAATCGAAACACCTAAAAATGCAGCGGAGATACTGCCGGTATTGTTTCGCCGCCCGCTGGACGAACACCAACTGGTGTTTGCTATCGGCGAGGCGATCGCGCATCTGCATTTCCTATGGCGTGCCGGCCGCGCTAAACGCACCTCTGACGCTGACGGCATCTACGCGTTTGAGCGTATCGCCAGCATATAGTCTCCCGGCTGGCTGCAGCCTATTCTGCAGGTGCTGCCACTGCGGGCAGGGTAACTGAAAACGTCGTACCGCTTGCGCCCTTGGTCGTCTTGCTGGTGACGTCAATAGAACCATGGTGGCGTGCAACCACGGTCTTAACAAACACCAGGCCGAGGCCAATCCCGTCTTCGTCCGGCTGGCCCTCAAGCTTCAATCTTGTAAATCGCTGAAACAGTCTGGACATATCAGCCTCGGCAATTCCGTATCCCTGGTCCGTCACGTTAAGACGCCATTTGTCCGTTTCGGATTTGAGCGACAGTGACACGCACGTGTCGGCGGGGCTGTACTTGATCGCATTGGACAATAAATTGATGAGTGTGCGCGTGAGGAGGTCGCGGTCTCCCATCACCCAGGCTTCGGCATCCGGTTCGATGACTGCCACCTGAATCTTCTTGGCCGATGCCAGCGACCATGCCTCCTCGGCAGCATCGCGCATTAATTCGCTGAGCTCCACTTCCACAAAGTCCTGCGAGCGGACGCGTTCAGCGCTGGCCAGTCTCAGGAAGTCGTCGGCAAGATTCAAGGTGCGCCTCGCGTATTTGCCGACACGTTCTACCAAACGATCAACGGGCATAAGCTCCGGCTCCTCGCGCTGCATTTCAAGCAGCGTCAGAATCGATGCCTGTGGCGAGCGCATATCATGCGAAAGAAAGCGCAGCGCCTCATCGCGGCGGCGCTCAGATTCGCGCAGCGGCGAGACATCTACCAACGTAACAATCGAGCCCGTGCGCATGCCACGCGCCGAATACGACGGCGCGATACGCACCAGCAGCTCGTGATCGTTTGGCCCTGTCGCTTCCAGCGAGATTGGTGTTGCCTGCTCGAAGGCAGCGGTCCAGATTTCCCGCCAGGTGCGCGCTTCTCCATGTCGCAACAACGCCAGCAGCTGGAAAATATCCGAGCCGTCAGGCACACTTGCGCCAGGCGGCGATTCATTGTGGTCTACCAAGGCTGCAAACAGGCGATCAGCCATCGTATTGGCCAATAGAATTCGCCCCTTAGAATCCGTGACCAATATCGCTTCCGGTACGTTTTCAAGACTATCGGCCACGAAGCGATTCAGGTCACGCATGCGCTGGGCAGCCGCTTGCAGGGACGCAATGCGATTTTCGATGACCCCTGGCACGAACATAGAGCCGGCAGCGACCGGCGCAATATGCACAACCGACTCTTCGGGAGCGACCACTGGTTCACGTTCGAGACGCAACAGTTCATCATCAAAAAAACGCTGAGTCGCCTCCAGTTTTCGCCAGCTCCACAGCGGGTAGGCAAGCAGCAGCGAAAGCACCAGCACCACTGGCGATAGCCAGACAAAGGCAAATTTGAACGCGAATCCGGCACCAACAATTGCGGCGACAGCGACCGTCGCGGTCAGCAGCAAGGATTGCCTTGGACTTAGCCAAAGGTATGCGCACATTACTCCTAGCAAGAGCACGAGCGTCGCGGCGCCTGTCAGGCTCGCGCTGCCTCGACGGATGTCGATGCGCTCCATGAGGCCCTGGAGAATATTGGCGTGTATTTCGATACCCGGCATTGCACTCGATTGCCCGGACACAGGCGTCGGAAATTCGTCCCTCAGGCCGGATGCGGTCGGTCCGACCAGAACCAGCTTCCCCGCAAAGGTATTCGCGGGGTAGCTTCCGGTAAGTACATCAAGTGCTGAAATGCGCTTGTAGTGGCCTGGTGGCCCGGCAAACGGCACGAGGTAAAGGTGATCTCGGGCCCAGTGTCGCCCAGCAACTGGTGGTCCAGGATTTACTTCACCTGGAATGGCGCGATCCGGGGGCCATTTTGCCGGATCCGCTTTGGTCAATACGGCAAGTGCCAGTTGTTGGTGGCGTGCTGACCCGCCGCCGGCGCGAAGATAGGTGCTGCGAAATATTCCGTCCCGGTCCAGCTCGGTATCAATTTGCGCGAGGCTCGCGGCGGCTTGCGCAAACACAGCGAGCGGCGGGGTCTCACCGACCATTTCGCCATCGACAATGGTTTTGATCACCGGCAGAATCACCCGGCCGCTGCGGCGTATGGATTCGCCCAGTACACGGTCAGCATTCGGGTTTTGGACATCGGGCTCGGTCAAAACGATATCGAACCCTATCACTCTGGCCTCTGCAGCTGTCAACTTGTCGATCAACGTAGCGTAAATGGCACGTGACCATGGAAAGCGACCAATTTGCCGCAGACTTTCTTCATCGATGCCGACGATCACAATGTCGTCGCTCGGCGCCCGCCCCACTAGCTCGATTGCATTATCGTAGAGCGTTTGATCCAGGCGCAAAAACCAATCTTGCCTGAGCGCCGCAACACATCCAACCACCAATACCAAGCTGATCAGCAGCCACTCGCGAAGTACCAGGTTGCGCAGTAGCGCAGCGACGACCAACTACGCTCGCTCTATCGGCTAGCGGGTGCGCGCGTCTGGCCCTGTGATTCCGAAAGCCACCAGCCGCCGCCAAACGGATATACCTCCAGCACGCGGGAGTCGCTCCATGGCCCGACCACCCTTTCGCTGCCGACCACCGCACGGACGCGAATGTAGTACCCGCCGACACCCAGATTGCCGAGGTCAAATTTGTTGCCAACAATATTGCGGTCAGACGCGATATTGGTAAATCGTTCATCGCGCGCAATCTGTACCTGGTGGTTTTGCGCTGCAGACGCATCAATTTCAAGCTGCGATGCGCCCGAAGAGCGTTTGGCCTTTAGTACTGGCAGATCGGCTGCCCCGATAAATGTACGCACGGCGCTCCAAGGCCCTGTTTCACCCTTGGCGTTCACGCTGGCAACGCGCCAGTAATAAGTAGCTGATTTCAATGCAACAGGTGCCGACAGCGAACCTGCGGACAGCATTTTTTCGTCAGCTACCGGACTCGCAAAAGCCTCGTCAGTCGCGACTTGGGCACGGTACGAAACGGCCTCGGGCGCGGCCTGCCAGTTCAATGACACGTTGCTGGTCAGCAAGCGATCCTTATCACCCGGCGAGGAGAGTACTGGTGGCAAAGGACGCGCCTTGACCACAAACGAGTGAGTGGCGTCCTTGCCTTCGAGTCCGTTGGCATCAATGCCCCTCACACGCAGGAAAAGGGACCCGTCGGGTAGATTTGCAAATGTGGCTGCAGGCGCCGTCGAGGCCGCGTTTGCGACAAGGTTGGTAAAGTCCTTGTCCATCGCAACCTGAGCCCGATACGAACCGGCAGCGGGCACTGGCTGAAACGCAAACCCCACATCGGGCGTCTGAAATTGCGCGGGTAACGACGCAACATTGGGCGGCGGCAACAACGCGACCGGTGGCGACGGCGGCTTGCCGGCCTCGACAAATGTGCCGAACCCTGCCGACAGCGCCAGGCTCTGTGCGCTGGCTGACGCCTTCGCTCCTGACACCGCGACCAGACCTTCAACAACTTCGCCCTGACCTTTGTTACCGGATTCGTCGGCGCCAACACGGAACAAAGTGCCGCGCACGCCCATATTCGACGTTGGCGTCCGAATCTCATAGCGCCCAGCTGCGTTCTTTTGCTTGGCGACATTTGTCTCCACGCGACCACTATCGAGGCGCACAACCATATCAGTCACCCCGCCAGTATTGGCCAACTGCCGCGCCGCCTCCATACGCACAATCGATTTTGGCTGTACGGTCAGCGTTGAGCCGTCTGCGAGCTTGATGGTGACGAAGCTGTCATCCCCAGTCCTTAGCCTATCACCTTCATTGACTTTGCTGCCCGGCACAATCGAACCAGCACCGGAAGTAACTGAGCCACTCGCCGCAATGACTTCACCGGGCGCTGCGTCAGTTCGCATCGCTGATACCGGTATGCGAATTTTTGAACCAAGCGGAATCGCGCGCGGATTGCTAATCGTATTGAATATCTGAAATAACTGCCATTCGTTTTTATTGCGTAAATAGCGATTGGCAAGCTTTTGCAGAGTGTCGCCGCGCTCCGCAGAGTGAACGTAGAAGCGCGCGTCCTCGGCGCCTGCTGATAAGGCGCACAGCAGAAAGGATATTGCCAACGCGCCGGTGCGGATGCTTTTCAAGTTAACCAACCCCAAAGTATGTCGATGAAAAATTCTTTGCGTTACTTATTTGGCACATTGACGTTGACGGGCAATCACGCCGCCGCGCCGTCTGGCGCAGCAACTCTTTCGAGCCGGTACCCGAAGTTATAAACCGGTGTCAGACGTACGCCTCGTGCTGGTCCCAGTTCCAGCTTTTTTCGAACCCGGCTCACGTGCGTATCGACCGTCCGTGATTGCACGTCCGAAGAACGGCCCCAGACACTTTCCGAGATATGGCCGCGCGATGTCAGGCGGCCGATGTTGCGAAACAGAAAAACGGTCAGGTCGTATTCTTTATCCGTCATTTCGATTGGCTCGCCACTAACCGTGACGATGCGATCAACAAGATTGATCAAGTAGGGGCCAATGGAAATCGGTTCGGCTTCTGAGGCCTTGGGCCGGATACGGCGCAAAAGCGAATCCACGCGCGCCAGCAACTCAAGTCGACGGATCGGTTTCACCATGTAGTCATCCGCGCCAGCCTGCAATGCGGCAACGATATCTTCTTCGGAGTCGCGGCTGGTTGCGAACAATATCGGCACTGTCGATTGCTGCTTTTCGCGTAGCCAGCTTAGCACCTCGCGACCCGACATATCGGGTACGTGCCAATCGAGCATGAACAAATCGAAGCTCTCGCGACCAGCCTCACGGACGATCGCTTTGCCGGACGTAAAGTTGTGCACAGTATGACCGGCAGCTTCGAGCCAATGCTGCATTGCCGTCCCTACGACGACATCATCTTCAAGCAATGCGATTCGCATGAACTCCCCAAATCGATCTAATGATTTTAATTGTAGTTAGTTTATGCGTTCAGCGACGCATATTGTGCACTCTATGCAGCATGCTGTGGCCCGGCAATTATTTGTTCCAGCCGATACCCTGCATTGTAGACCGGTTGCAGACGGTAGCCATTTTCGGGCGCGAGATTCAGTTTTTTTCTGATGCGCGACACATGGGTATCGATGGTTCTGGACAACTCTGAAACCGGCCGCCCCCAGACGACATTTGCGATTACCTCGCGCGCGATCAGTTTTCCCGCATTCCTGAACAGGAAGAGTGCCAGTTCAAACTCCTTCGCCGTGAGTTCGACGACGACGTCGGAGCAGTACGCAAGCCTGCCGGCGGGGTCAAATCGAAACCTGCCAAAGACCATCGTACTGGAGCCGATCGAGGCGTCCTGCAGGCGCCTGGTGACGGCATTGATTCGCGACAACAACTCGTGACGGCGAACCGGCTTGAGCAGATAGTCATCGGCTCCAGCATCCAGCGCACTGACCACATCAATTTCGGCATCGCGAATGGTTGCGAACAGGATCGGCGCAACAATTTCGAGTTGTGCCCTCAATAGCTTGAGCACGTCAAACCCTGTCATATCCGGTACTTCCCAGTCGAGCAAGAACAAATCTATTTCACGGAGCGATTTATACGCGAGCAACTGCCCACCTTTCACAAAAACAGCGACTTCGTGATTAGCGTCCAGGAGCCATTTTTCCATGATGGCGCCGACTTCGAGATCATCCTCGAGAACTGCAATTAACATGACAAATCCTGTCGTTAATTATTCTTATGCAAATCATGCGGCCGCTACAGGTGGGGCTTGACTCCTTGGACCAATTTTATCCCCTTACTAATTCTCGCTCAAACCCAGCCATCCATTTATATTTAACAATTGCGACACAGCTGCAGACCTTGGGTGCGCGGACTGAGCAGACCCTCACCGCAGCGCTTTCATGCCTTCTTCCAAGCCCTTGCCAGTCATTGGAAACATGCGGTCCTCCATCAACTCCCGCACCATCTTGATCGACTGTGTCCATGGCCAGTGGGCCTCTTGCGTCGGATTGATCCAGATTGCGCGTAGGTACAGG
>JANMZU010000246.1:0-6091 GCA_031383585.1 Betaproteobacteria bacterium | reverse complement strand
GCAAACGCCAGGACAAGCACCTGTCGAAAACCATTGCGACGCTGAAGGCGCGCGGGCTGGATCTCGCCTACGCACGCTACATTGGCGACGAGCCCGAACGCATCGTTGCAACACTGAAAGAGACGATGGCGACCGATCACCTCATTTTCAGCTTTGGTGGCATCGGCGCAACGCCGGACGACTACACCAGACAATGCGCTGCGGCGGCGTTGGGGGTTGCATTGCATGCGCACCCGTACGCTGTTGCGTCGATGATGGCCAAACCAAACTTCGAAATGACGCCCAATCGCCTGAAGATGGCGGAATTTCCGGAGGGTTCCACCATCATCCCCAACCCATATAACCAGATTGCTGCGTTTTCCTTCCGCGATCATCATTTCCTGCCAGGTTTTCCGGAAATGGCCTGGCCGATGATGGAGTTGGTGCTAGACACGAATTACGCAGAACTTTTTAACCAGGTGGCTTTTAGTGAGGAAATAATCATCATTCACGAAGCCGGCGAGAGCAACCTTATCGACGCCATGGACCGCATTGTGACCGGATTTCCCAACACCAAACTATCGAGTCTTCCGCAACATCTCGCCGCCGGGAGAATCATTGAATTGTCGATCCGCGGCGATCCCGAGCAGGTGCCAATTGCCATGCAGCAAATGAAAAATGAAGTTAACAATCTCGGTTTCAGGTTTGACGTAAAGTAAATTTTTTCAGGGAGACGAATATGGGATTACTCGATGGATTGTTAGGTAGCTTGGCGGGTGGCACAAACAGCAGCAACGGCACCAACCCGCTGTTACAAATCGCCATGCAGATGCTTGCCAATAAAGGCGGGGGTGGCACCAATGGTGGTGCACTTGAAAGCATGGGTGGTCTGAACGGAATCATCAATGCGTTCCAGCAAGGTGGCCTCGGACATCTTGCAGACTCGTGGGTCGGCACCGGCGAAAATCTGCCGGTCAGCGCAGATCAGCTCTCAAACGTGCTGGGTTCGGACAAGATCGGCGAGATCGCAAGCCAACTCGGCATGTCACAGGGCGACGCCGCCGGAGGCCTCGCAAAGATACTCCCCGAGCTGATTAATCACATCACACCGAATGGGCAGGTGCCCGGCAACCAAAGCATTTTGGAAAGTGCCTTGTCGATGTTCATGAAGCGCTAACGTTGGTCCGGCGCCCGCGAGGGTGCCAAACGCGGCGTAAATGAAACCGCAATTGATATCTGCAACAACATTCAGCCTGACTTCGAGCCTGTTTCGTACGTCGCGTCAGTTATCTCTGTCATTTAATTGTGCCGCGTTGCGCTGCCACTGTTCCAGCGTACGGCGATCTTTTTTGGTGGGTCGCCCACGAAATAGCGGGGGCGGCATTTCCCGCAAGTCGGCTATCACCTTCACGCGTGTGGCAATACTTTCGGGCGACTCCTCAAATAAAGTCTGCGCAATCGTTGCTGAACCACGCTTGTCCGAAACGCCCTTGATCGTCAGCAGATACTCCACCGGCGGCTTGCGTAACAGCAGTTGATCTCCAGCCTTGACCATTTTCGATGGCTTGACGCGCTCACCGTTGACCTCCACCCGACCAGCGTTCACGGCGTCGATTGAAACCTGGCGCGTCTTGAAAAAACGCGCGGCCCAACACCACTTGTCGACGCGTACGAGTTGTTTGTCGACATCACTCATATCGAGAGGTCGGGCCGCATTTCTTTGCTTCGCCCCACCGCCTCAGCAAAATTCACCGCGCTTTCCCACCAAGCTTCACCGAAGCGATATTCATCGGCAGCCCAGTCCCGGTGTCATATTCAGCACCTGCAAGCACGCCTATTCTGGCGATGTCCTCGGCGCTGCGTCTGCCTTTATAAGTCGCAAACATGGCGCCGAGGGCAAAGTCACGCCCGGAGCCAATAGACCAGAATTTGTCGAACTCGAATACTTCTCGCATGGAGTAAACGCCGTAGATGCCGCTGGCATTGACCACCAGCGCAGTAAGCTGCGACGACTCGTATGGATCGTCATCCTCTTCCTTCGGGTTCAAGAACGCTTCCTCCTTCAGGATCGGGTGAATCTTGCGGAAGCTTTCATAAATCTGTGCACGACCCTTGAACTTGAATTCCGGGTGTTTCAGAAGCAGCGTTTCCAGCACCAGTTGGTGTGCTGCACTGCCGGCAATCCCGAAATAGCTGTCGCCATGCTTCAGCAGTTTTTCGGGCGCCGCGTCATGCACGCTGGCCAGACGCGTGGCGCCAAACGTTGTCAGCGTGTCCCCGGCAATGACCGCGACACCGCCTTTTTTTACCACCACGATAGTCGTCATCCCGTTCTCCTTTTTGAAGCCATGTATTTCGCAACTGGACTGCCCATTGCTGACCTACATTTTAAGCGACGAAACCGCCCCGGCTCGTTGACTTCGCGGTCACGCTTCGGCAAACTCATGAGCTTGTGACAACACCTTGCGCGCATGGTTGCGCCTTCCACGACTCAACCCAATTATCAAATAAATTCAGGAACTTAATATGACATTTCCCGTGAAATTTCGTGTAAGCGTACGCTCACTTGCCATCGCCGGTCTCGCCAGTATGGCGCTGATCGGGGGCGTGGCCAGTGCCAAAACTTTGCGTTGGGCAAGCGCGGGCGACATCCTGACGATGGACCCACATTCGCAGAATGAAGGGTTAAACAATCCAATGAACGGACACGTTTATGAGCCGTTGATTACGCGCGACGAAAAAATGGCGCTTGAACCATGTCTCGCGGTGTCGTGGCAGCAGCTGGATCCCAGCACCGTTCGATTCAAGTTACGCGACAAGGTCACTTTTCACGACGGCTCACCATTCACGGCCGATGACGTGGTGTTCTCGATCACACGGGCGATGGACAAGACTTCTGATTACAAGGCGTACATTCAGGGCATCAAGGAAGTCCGCAAGGTCGACAACCTGACCGTCGAAATTGTCAGCACCGGGCCAAATCCTACTTTGCTGGATCAACTCACCCAGCTCAGGGTGATGAACAAAGTCTGGGCGACCAAATTCAATGTGCTGCGCCCAACCGACTTTAAGAACAAGGAAGAGTCCTGGGCCGTGCGTAACGCCAATGGGACCGGCGCATACGTCTTGAAAGTACGGGAACCTGACGTCAAAACCGTATTTGTCGCCAATTCAAACTGGTGGGGCAAGCGCGGCAATATCGATGAGGTCGTTTACACGCCGATCAAATCGGACGCGACCCGGGTGGCAGCACTTATCTCCGGCGAAGTCGATTTAATCCTTGACCCGCCGGTGCAGGACGTCGCCAAACTCGGACAGAACAAGGATATCAAGATCGTCGAGGGCAATGAAAATCGCACTATTTTCGTCAATTTTGATCAGGGCCGTGACGAGCTGCTCTATGGCAGCAAAGGCAAGAACCCGTTCAAAGACTTGCGTGTTCGTCAGGCAATGCTGATAACCATCGACGTCGCGGCGATTCACAAGCAGGTGATGCGCGGCTCGTCGTTGCCGACAATGTCGATGATCGCACCGCAGGTACGCGGCTATTCGAAGGATCTCGAAAAACGTCCGCCAGTTGATATCGAAAAGGCCAAAAAATTGATGGCGGAAGCTGGCTTCGCGCAAGGCTTCGACGTGACCTTCGACTGCCCGAACGACCGCTACAAGAATGACGAGAAAATCTGCACCGCCATCGCGGGCATGCTGTCGAAGATCGGCATCCGTATCAAGCTGAACTCCATGCCCAAAGCCGCCTACTTCCCCAAAGTGCAGAAGAGCGATACCAGCATGTTCCTTTATGGATGGGGCGTACCTACGTTCGATTCGCTTTACACCCTGCAAGAGATCATTCGCACCAAAAGTACCGGTGCAGATGGCGCCAACAACTATTCCGGCTACTCCAATCCAAAGGCCGATGCAGTCATTGAGCTGCTGAAGACCGAGATTGATTTCAAGAAGCGGGCTGAGTTGACTAAACAGGCCCTGCTGATCAATCAAGCTGATGTGGGGCACATCCCGCTGCATCACCAGATGATTCCGTGGGCGATGAAGAAAAGCGTGAGCGTGGCGCACCGCGCGGACAACGGGCTTTATGCGATGTCGGTGAATATCAAGTAATCGCGGTCGTTTAGCGTGTCGGTGGATTTGCTGCTCGCCCTAGCCCCTCGCTTCGCTTTCCCCAAACCCTCTCCGCTCGTGGGAGAGGGTGCTGCAGGGATGGCTCGCCCAATGGGACGCGCCTGTGGAACGGCCAGCCGCGGCAGCGGATGGTGCGTCCTGCAAGGACCGAGGGAGGGGGGGCTACTATGTCTCAGTCGGATTGCATCCGCGTGCGTTTGCATATGCCTGGCCCTCGTCCCAAGTCTGACCGACGCCAAAACCCTCCGCTACGCCACCCAGGACGAACCACAAACCCTGGACCCACATTCTGCACAACTAGCGGTCACTAACCGCTTGTTAATGAATGTGTACGAAGGTCTCGTCGGTCGCGACAAGAATTTCAATCTGGTGCCGTGGCTCGCCGTGTCGTGGTCGCAACCCGATCCGCTGACCTGGCGTTTCAAGCTTCGGCCCAATGTGAAATTCCACGATGGCGCGACGTTCACGGCAGACGACGCGGTGTTTTCGCTTGGACGGGTACTTTCGCCAAACTCACAATTGAAATCCGCCGTACAGGGTGTAGCCCGGGCAAAAAAGATCGATGACCTCACTGTCGATTTCATCATGCGTGAACCAAATCCGGTGTTGCTGAATCACATCTTTACTTTTCGCATCATGAACAAGGCGTGGGCGACCAGGAACAATTCAGTCAACCCACAAAATTACAAAGACAAGGAAGACACCTTCTCGTCGCGTAACGCCAATGGAACCGGCCCGTTCATGATCAAGGAGCGGCAGACCGACGTGAAGACGGTACTGGTCGCCCATCCCAACTGGTGGAATGCGGGCAGTCCCGAGCGTGGCAACGTTACCGAAGTCATTCTGCTGCCGGTCAAATCGAATGCGACGCGCGTTGCGGCCCTCCTTTCCGGTGAAGTTGATTTCGTCAACGATCCACCGCCGCAGGACATCGCACGCCTCAAATCGGTACCCGAGATCAAAATCGTCGAGGGACTGGAAGCGCGGGTGCAATACCTTGTGTTCGACACCAGCCGCGAGGAGTTGCTCTATTCAAGCGTCAAGGGCAAAAATCCCTTCAAGGACCTGCGTGTACGGCAAGCAGTCGCGCATGCCATCGACGTCGAGGCGATCAGGTCGAAAGTGATGCGCAAACTTTCCTTGCCCATCGGCTCCATCATTACCTCCACCGATCAGGGTTATGCAAAAGATGCCGACAAACGATTGCCGCTGGACCGTGCCAAAGCGAAGATACTCCTGACCGAAGCGGGCTATCCGAACGGCTTTGAAATCACCCTGGACTGTGGCAACAACCAACCCGCCGCCGATATCTGCCAGGCGATTTCGCCAATGCTGGCGCAGATCGGCATCAAGGTAACACCCAATATCGTCAATACCTCCAATTTCTTTGCCAAGCTGCAGAAATTCGACACCAGCTTCTATCTGCTCAGTTGGGGAACACCGACGTCGGATGCGCTATCGACGTTGCAATATTTGCTGCGCACCAACAACGGCGCGGATGCGGGCAATGGTGACGGCAATTACGGCCGCTATTCAAACCCAAAGTATGATCAGCTGGTCGACGCCTTCAAAGTGGAGCCAGACCGGCAAAAGCGCGACGCCATGATTCGCGAGGCGCTGTTGATCCTTAACAACGAAATTCCGGTCCTCCCGCTGCATCAGGCGATCATCCCGTGGGCAATGCGCAAGAACGTCACGGCGATATTTCCGCCGAATAACATTCCGTATTTCTTTAGGTTTCGCATCGACTGATCAAATTGGTAATGCGCATCAGGCGAAGCGGTGGCACATTGTATTGGCTGGCATTTCCGCGACCGCAACCGCGCACCCATTACCAGGGGAGCCGCTCGCCGTTGTAGGCGTAAAAGCGCCCCGTTTCGGCCGCGGTCAAGCTATCGATCACGGCCAGCATGTCCCTCGCCGCATCGTCAGCGGAACGTCCAATCTGGGCGCCACGAAACGGCTGGGATAA
>JANMZU010000238.1:0-1715 GCA_031383585.1 Betaproteobacteria bacterium | reverse complement strand
GCCCCAAACACCCCACCAATGCTGGGCCTCCGTCTGCCTACATCTACACCAACACCGGCACCCGCCAACCCCACTCCCGCCACCCCTTCAACATCGGAAAATACAGCCCCAGCCTGATCTCGCGCGGCTGAGATTCCCCGTCCATCGCATTCAAAATCGCCGCATACACGTCCAATTGCGCACGATAGCGGCTTTGTTCATTATCCAGAAAAGCATCCACGTCGCCGCCATCGTGGCTACCGGTCTTGAAATCGATGATCCAGCGTATGTTGTCTGCGTCGACGAACGTTCGGTCAATCGCGATATTGGCTAACTTGCCCTCATGAACGCCGGTGAGGCGCCACTCCGCACGCGCATGGGTATGTGCCTGCAGGACCCAGGTACCGCGAGTGTCCGCGAGCGTGTTGGTCAGCGCTCCAGTCACACGTATGACTGAGGCCGACAAATCTTCTGCTGCCACGCCGTGTCGGGCTA
Source organism: Betaproteobacteria bacterium (assembly GCA_031383585.1). Classification (GTDB taxonomy): domain Bacteria; phylum Pseudomonadota; class Gammaproteobacteria; order Burkholderiales; family Usitatibacteraceae; genus UKL13-2. Next base: position 1,241 of record JANMZU010000238.1, on the reverse strand, counting down.
GCTCTCGCTCGATGATTGTTGCCGCCGATTTAATACGCGCTTGATCCCACTTCGCGATGCCGTCTTCACTGATTCGCTGCAAGAATGAATGCACCACGGTGCCAACGTGTCTGGCGGCTTCGCCTGCCCATTCAAAATCGATTGAAGCGGCGTCGCTGCCTGGGCGCGCAGCGGTGGCATTGGCAAAGCTGAGCGCGTCTGCCAGCGTCGGCATGGGTAGCGCATCGATCAGACGCACTGGGCCAACGCGGTGATTGACCTGATCGGGCGGCGCTTGGGGACGCCCAACCGCAAGTTGTTTCACATTCGCAGCAAAGTCCTTTTCGATTTGTGGCCTTACTGCGGGCCAAAGCGCTGCAAGCAGCGTTTCTGCTCGCGGTGGCACCGCATATTCGCGGTCATCATCGTCGCGCTTCACGTCGACGGCGCCCAGCAAATGCAACCTGCGCTCGGCTCGGGTGGCGGCAACGTAAAGCAGTCGCGTAATCTCCTGCCGCGCCTTTTCGCGCTCCTGAAGCACCACATAGCGATAGATCGAGTCGGCCTCAACGTCCTCTTCTGCACCGGTTTCGCGAACTGGGGCCAGCAGTAATTCTCGGTGGCCAGTATCGGCGTTCGGCTGCTCCGTCCAGACCATGAGTTTCTTGTCGTCGCGCCTTGGCGGGCGATGCAGACCGGGCACAATGACCGTATCAAATTCGAGGCCCTTGGCTTTGTGGATGGTCATGATCTGCACGGGCGGCCTAACGAACATGTCGTTCGGGGTTGCCTTGCCGGCATAGAGTTTGTCAACGCGACTTAGCAGCGCGTCCACGTCGACCAACTGTCCGCCACTCGCCTGCGCCTCGGCTTCGGATTCCAGCAAATCGAACAACATGGCGACGTCACTCAGATCATTTTCATCCTGCAAACACGCCGGGCCGCGTAGCGCTAGCCAGGTGTTTTCAACGGCCTCTCGCAGTGGCAGGCGACGGCGCTGCGATATCTGCATCGCCAGTACTTCACGAATTCCCGCCGCCCGAGCCTGTCCGTCTGCCGACATCGCCGCTACGCTGGTGGTGTCATTGAGCAATTCCCAAACCGTCCGTTCGTCCGGCTTGAGGGTGCCGTCGACGGGGTTGGCGCCATCTGCAAGACTCGTCAGGTCTGCCAGCGTCAGCCCGCACCATGGCGCACGCAGCATCGCAAACCAAGCGATACGATCAGCCGGATGCAGCAACGCACGGGTGAGGGAAATCAGA
>JANMZU010000230.1:0-3557 GCA_031383585.1 Betaproteobacteria bacterium | reverse complement strand
CCTGCTCGTCGGCGTTCCACGCGACCTGTGTTGCGTCCATCTCGGCAAGCGAATCGAACAACACTGTCGAGGCGCGGTGCAGGGGTATGGTAACTGTTTTGGGGTCGTTGACGGCTTTGCGGCCGAGGTGGGTGATTTGGGTGTTTTTTTTCATTTATTGGTCAATTCCTGAAGCTCATGCGGCGAATGGTGTTTTGGCCGGGCGTACTGGCGGCTTTCACGGACTTGGAAGCGTCAGGTGCCACTTTTGGTTGCGTGGCCTTTAGCGATACCAAGTAAACAAAGACCAAACTTGGTCGTTCAGCGTCCGGCTCGTCACCCAAACACCTTCTCCATCTCCCGCCGAAACCGCACCGCTTCACTCGTCATGTCAATTGCCACATCTTCCCATGTCACCTGCTTGCCGACGTCGACATCGCGCAGTAGCTTTACCTTATGCGCAAGCCCGATCGGCAACCCACCAAGCTGCTTCGACACCGCCGCAGGCATCAGCTTGCCGTAAACCGTGTAGCCGCCCTCGCCATCGAGCATTTCGCCGGCCTTGAGATTGCGTTTTGCAGTGGCCACACAATCCCCACGCCAGGCGATGGCCGCACCGGTCGCCTCATTGCGGACAGCGGCGCTAGCCACACTGATGCCCAATTCCAGCCCGATCAGGTGAAACGGTTTGTACATTGATGAGTAATTGCCGGTGTCGTCGGTGATGAGACCATATTCCTTGAAGCAGCGCTTCACGTATTCGGTGTCCGCAGCGAAAGTCACGTACACACCCCAGCGCAAATCCCGGAACACCGGACGGCCATCGCGCTCTACTGAGGAAATGACCTCCACCTGTCCGCGATGATGCAATTGGCCGCCGTCAGTTTTGGGCTTCAGCACTCGCGCCAGATCATCGACACCGCAGGGCGGAAATTCCAGTCCGCACACCGCCGGCGTGAGGCCGGTCGCGTTGCATACGGCGGCCATTTCGATTGCGCTCTTGGTACCGTCGAGAAAGGAATTGAACATTTGCGCGTTGAAGTCGCCGCCGTCAACGGTCTCTTGGGTGAAGCCGTAGTGGCCCCAGACGGTATCGGGTGTGGAGGCATGATAAGCGGGCAAATATTTTGTGCCTTTCCCTGCGGCGACGACTTCAAATCCCGTTGCGCGTGCCCAGTCGACCATCTCGCAGATCAGCGCAGGCTGATCGCCGTAGGCAAGCGAATAGACGATGCCCGCCTCTGCCGCACGTTTGGCTAACAGCGGACCCGCGAGTGCGTCCGCCTCAACGTTGACCATCACGATGTGCTTTTTGTGCGCGCAGCAGGCCAGCACGTGGGCGATACCCGCTGACGGACTGCCGGTGGCATCGATGATGACTTCGACATGAGGGTTGCTGATCAGCGCAATCGCGTCGTCGGTAATGAGTGTGGTGCCGCTGGCAAAGGCCTGCGTGAGGTTGCCGGCCGAAAATTGCTCTTCGGTCCAGCCCACGCGTCGCAGCGACTGTTTGGCACGTTCAGGATTGAGATCGGCGACACCGAGCAAATGGATCCCCGGCGTGCGCGGAATTTGCGAGAGATACATCGAGCCGAATTTGCCGGCACCGATCAAACCGACGCGCACCGGATTGCCGGCGGCGACGCGCTGTTGTAGCAGTCGATAGAGATTCATGTCTTTGGCTCGATATTGATGGCGAAAACGACTTTGGGGAACATAGTCTTTCAACGCCACGCGGTAAGCAAATATTCTAACCGCAGCACTTAATGACTTGCCTTGACTCAAGCCGAATTATCGAAACTCTATATCTGGCGCGGATTTCCAGGCCTTTTCGGCCGGGAATGCCCGCCAATTATAGAGTTTTGGCGTCAAACGCTGGCAGCAGGATTACATCGATATCAGGATAATCACTGCCAATTCGAACGTAGAGAGAAATCTGCTGTTGATTCAACAATGACAAAGCAGACTTCCCGCCAGATGGGACCAGTTTCGAAATGGCAGTTAGTTTCGGTAGCCCAACCCGCCTCGGTATGCGTCAACACCGTCCGAGTACTATTTCGCGATGCGCGTCTTTTGAGGCATGGCGGCGCATAAACTCGCGTACCGCACAGTCTCCCCCACCACCATGATCGCGGGGCTGCCGATGCCCGAGGCGTGGATATCTGCAACGAGTGTTTGCAATGACGTGACGATGGCGCGCTGATCTTTGCGTGTGGCATTTTGAATAACGGCAATTGGCATCGTCACGCGCATCCCTGCTTCTCGCAGTTCCTGCTGAATCGCTTCACAGCGTGACACTCCCATATAAATCACCAGCGGCAAACCTGTCGCCACCAGCGCCTGCCAATTGGGTGCAGTAGCGGCTTCGTCACCTGCGTGCCCGGTCACAAAAATGGCACCATGGCAAATGTCGCGATGCGTCAGCGGAATGCCCAAGGCGGTGGGCGCCGCCAGGCCGGCGGTGATGCCATTGACAATCACGCATTCAATCCCGGCCGCATGCAGTGACTCGCACTCTTCGCCACCACGGCCGAAGACGAACGGATCGCCTCCCTTCAAGCGCACCACGGTTCGGCCTTGCCTCGCCTCATTGATCATTAGCCGCTCAATGAATGCCTGTGGCGTGGATTTGCAGCCGCCACGTTTGCCAACATAAACGATGCGCGCTTTTGCGTTTGCATAGGCCAGTATCTCGTCGCCGACCAGATCATCGACTAATAACACGTCAGCTGCGCTCAGCGCCTTCACCGCTTTGAGCGTCAGCAGCTCCGGGTCGCCGGGGCCCGCACCCACGAGATAAACTTTTCCCAGCTTCATGCCGCCTCCTGGCGTTCTGCATGCGACGTGCGTACGACCAATTGCCGCAACTCCGGCATGCACGAGCCGCAATTGGTCCCGCATTTCAATTGCGACTGCAGCGCCGCGTAGCGCAGCGCGGGTTCGCCAGAGATGTCGCCCAATGCGGCAGTGATCGTCTCTTCAGAAACATTGAAGCACTGACAAATCACCTTGCCAGACAGGACAAAACCGCTGGGCGCTGTGGTGGCCGGGGAGAGTAGCAGCCGCCGAATATCCGCCACCGATTTTCCAGCGACCAACCATTCCCGCAGCCATTCACCGCTCTCGATTGCGCCGGGCTCGCCACAAAGGCGGACTGCTCGCAGGGTGTCGGCCTGGATCAGCATGCGCCTGGAGCTTGCGCGGCGCGTATCTTCGTAGCGCAACGCCATGTCGCCATCGAGGCCGAGTAGTCCGTCCAGCGCGGCTAGCCACGTGCTCGCAGGCGCGCCGTGATGCGCGGCCCGCACCAGCACACCGGGCCGGTCGCGGCCGATCAGCACGGTGCTGAAAAAGGCGACCTCGCTCTGCATTGCCTGCAAATCGTCGAGCAGGTTATTTTCATTGCCTTCGTTGGCCACAAAAGCCGTCAGATGCCACGACAGGTCCGCCGCGACGATGCGTACCGCTGCGTGCTTGAGTTCGGGCTGGCGCGAGACCGGGTCGAACGCAGGAACGGTGAGAGTATTGACGCCGGCGCTATCCTTGCCGCCCAGAAAACGCTTGCCCCAGTGCATCGG
>JANMZU010000228.1:0-4882 GCA_031383585.1 Betaproteobacteria bacterium | reverse complement strand
CGAGTTCCTCCATGAATACGCCGCTGGCCGCACCCCCAATCCTGATGTGCTGTGCAATGCCGAAATCAAATTCAAGGCGTTCCTGGATCACGCGATGAAGCTTGGCGCGGCGCGTATCGCCACCGGACATTACGCACGTGTGTGCGAACGTGATGGACGCTTTGAGCTTCTGAAGGGGCTGGATCCGGGCAAAGATCAAAGCTATTTCCTGCATCGCCTCAACCAGCATCAATTGTCAAAAGCCGTGTTCCCGATCGGGCATCTGCAAAAGAGCGATGTGCGGAAACTGGCGTTGACGGCTGGATTGCCGAATCACGCGAAAAAAGACTCGACCGGCATCTGCTTTATCGGGGAGCGGCCGTTTCGCGAATTCCTAGAGCGCTATCTGCCTCGCAAACCCGGCGAAATGGTTACGCCGGAGGGGAAGCACGTCGGCCAGCATCAAGGCTTGATGTATTACACGATTGGCCAGCGCCAGGGCCTGGGTATTGGTGGCACTAGAGATGGCGCCGGCGAGCCGTGGTTCGTTGCCGACAAACGCATGGACCGCAATGAGCTGGTCGTCGTGCAGGGTCACGATCACCACGCCCTGCTCAAGCACACGCTCCAGGCACAGGATGCGTCGTGGATTAGCGGAGAGACGCCGGCAACAGCGTCGCTAGCGGCAAAAACCCGATACCGGCAGGCTGATTCTGCCTGCCTCCTGCTCGAAAGCGAAAACCCGTCACCTGACAAGTTTTCGCTTGGTTTTGAACAGCCGCAGTGGGCGGTGACTCCGGGGCAATCTGCAGTAGTGTATGACGGCGATATTTGCCTTGGCGGCGGCGTTATTTCGTAATAGGGTCTAGCATCGGGGCTATCAGCCAGCGCATCCTGCGCACAGAATTCAGCTGGGTGTCGCGCCCGAAAGACCTCCTGCGGTTTGACTTGCAGCTCGCGCTTGCCAGTACTCACTGCGCTTCGCTGTCGTCATTTTTTGTAGCCAGCGCCAGCGTCGTGCTGGATGCTGACATATCAGCCCGATATTCAAGAATATCCCCCGGTTGGCAGTTAAGCCGCTGACAAATATTCTCCAGCGTTGAGAACCGAATGCCCTTGACCTTGCCCGACTTGAGCAACGAGAGATTCTGTTCAGTAATGCCTATATACGCCGCAAGTTCCTTGGATTTCATCTTGTGACGCGCCAGCATCACGTCGAGATTGATGACAATAGCCACTACACGAACTCCCGATTTTCTTCGGCGAGGCGCCGACCTTCTTCCATCATTCTCGCCACCAGAAAAAACAACGCGCACATAAGCAACACGGCCATGTCGTCGCTGGACAAATTCAATGCGGCATGGGATTTTTCACGGCCCAGTATGTGGCCCATCAGCGCAACCCGCGCATGCATGGCAAGTAGCGACAGCGCTTTCGCGAGCAACAGGTAGCCCGCAAACGCGCGCAGGTGGCCGACGGTTGCCCGCTCGAAAAACTCCGCGCGTTCAAAGCCGCTCAACATCTTCCCCAAGCGGAAAAATGCCCAAACCAATGCGGCGAGGTACGGCAGGCTGATTGCCGCAAACAGCATTCGATCGCCAATGGACAGCGTCGCCATCGCGGTTGCAGGCAAACCAGCGATTCGCAGGACCGGCAATGCGGGATGCCCTAAGCCCGTTACGCTCGGCCAGCACCAGGTTATTAAATATAGCGACAGCACGCCGCCGACGAAGGCAATGCTGCCGAAGCGAATGAGCTTGCATAAGCGCTTGATCGCAGAAAAGTCTTGACTAATATCCATTTTCGATAAATAGTTACTGTTAAACAGTAATTAATGGTTGCAATACAAACATCTTACCGCTTCCAAGCCAGAACGCAACCACGCGGTTGTTATGGACAGCCACCAAAGCAAGAAGCAGCCCGATCAAATTACCAAACTGGAGCAGAAACCCATGAAAATGGCCACTTACATCATCCTTCTCGCAGCGGGCCTCGTCGTGGCCTGCCCCGCTGCGTCATGGTCGCCGTTTCCAGCGGCGGGCATGCGCGACGTCGATTTACGCAGTTTTCTCCACGGCAATCCGCCTGCGCTACCCAAAGCGCCACCGCCCAAACAACTCGCCACAGTATCAAGTGGCCCAGACGTAGTCGCAGACGCGCAGATTGAAAACTTCATGCGCGCGTTCGCCGACGCAATCAAGGCGCGAGACGGCAAGCCTCTGCTGGCGCGTTTGTCAGACAAATACGCCATAGACGATCTGCCGGAAGGAAGGAAAGCCGGCGACTTCCTGCTGCAGGCAATCGATTCCATGCCGGGCGCCACCGAAATCATCATCAAGTCTGTTGAGAGGAAAAGCGACATGCGCATTGCAAAGGTGGAATTCAAATACAACGCTGACAACATCAAGCTGAAAACCTTTCGTTTCGACGTAGCGGGCAAGTTGCTCTGGTCGGATCTATTCGTGCTGAAGCGCCAGGTGCACGGTGCATGATCATGACGACCAATGCCAAACTAAGCTCTGTTACTTCTGAAGCATCACCGGACGCCATCATCGCCCTGAATGGGACCACCAAATCCTACGCTGTGCGCGGCGGCCAAACCTGCCACGCTTTGCGCGCAGTCACGCTGCACATTGCGGCCGGCGAGTACATCGCCGTCCTCGGCAAGTCCGGCAGCGGCAAATCCACCCTGCTCAATCTCATCGCCGGACTGGATCAACCAACTGCAGGAGATTTGCGCGTGGCGGGCACCAATTTGCAAGGCGCAAGCGAAAACGCGCTGGCGCGGTGGCGTGGCGAGAACATCGGCGTGGTCTTCCAATTTTTTCAGCTATTGCCAACCCTGACGATTGTGGAAAACATCATCCTGGCGATGGAATTCGTTGGCAAGATACCGCTGGCAGCGCGAAGGCCACGCGCGCTCGAGTTGCTGCAAATGGTCGGACTGACGGACCAGGCACACAAGCTGCCGTCCATGCTCTCGGGTGGTCAACAACAGCGTGCGGCAATCGCTCGCGCACTGGCCAATGATCCACCGATCATATTGGCTGACGAGCCGACTGGGAATCTGGACAGCGAGACTGCAGGCGAAGTAAACGCGCTGTTTGAGCAGCTTGTTCGGCAAGGCAAGACGCTGGTGGTGGTGACGCATGACGCAAATCTGGCGCAAGTCGCTCAACGGGTAATTGAACTCAAAGATGGCAGTGTGGTTTCCGACCGCACTCAGCAGAAGGCGGCCGCATGAGCATGCAATGGCGGAAAGTCATCGGCGATTTGCGCCAATATCGGCTGCAACTTTTTCTGATCACGCTGGCGCTTGCATTGGGAACTGCTGGCGTCGTCGCTGCACTGAACGCAAGGGCAATTCTCAAGCGGGAGATTGCAACCAGCCACCTCGCTGCCAAGTCCCCTGATATCGCACTCTGGTTCGAGCGCGTAACGCCAGCATTGTTGACCCGTGTTGGCGCGATGGAGGATGTCGTGGCAGTGGACGCACGCCGAGTGGCATTCACGCGGGTCAAGGCAAGGGACGGCACCTGGCTACCCATGCGGCTGACGATAATGCGCGATTTTTCAAAGCAGCAACTTGGCGTCGTCCATCTGCACTCAGGAGAGTGGCCCGCCAGGGACGGGTCCATCCTCATAGAGCAATCGGGACAGTCACTACTCGCGACCGACGCACCGTTGCAGATTCGTACGCCGACCGGCGAAATTACGTCGATGCAGATTGGTGGATTTGTTCATGACACCGATGTTGCGCCCAGCACGCAGGACCGGCTGATCTACGCTTACGTTACGCCGGCGTCTGCCGCGCTTCTTGGGCAACCAAACGATCTCGATCAGTTGGTTGTCAAGATGACCTATCGCGGCGCGTTCGCCGGTGCGGTGGAGTTTGGGTCCAATCTGAATGTGGCGTTGAAGCGCGAGGGCCAGCCTGCGTTTCGCGTTGAAGCCTTGACAGCGACGCACCCGCATGCGGCCCTCATGAACGCCATGTTGCAGGTACTTGGCGTGCTGTCGGCAATGGCACTTCTCTCCAGCAGCGCGCTGGCCGCTTACATGGTCGCGGCGACGATGCGTCGGGAAGTGCCGCAGGTCGGCGTCATGAAAACGCTCGGTGCGAGATCGCATCAGATCGCCGGACAGTACCTTGCACTGATGGCACCAATCGCCTTGCTGGCCAATGCCGCCGGCTTTGCGGCTGGCGTGATGCTCGGCAGGGAAATAGTCGCCAGCTATCTCATTACACTCAATATCGATGTATCGCTATGGCACGTTCCGGTGCCACTGCTGCTACAGGAAATTGCATTTGCGACTCTGGTGCCGTTGCTGGCGATGGCCGTACTGATCATTCGTGCGGCGCGGATGACGCCGCGTGCAGCGATGCAAAACGCCGGCATCGTCGTGCCCTCGGGTATGTCCAATCGACTTGCATCGGCACTCATCAAAGTTCCCGGCAGCATGGTCTGGACGTTTGCATTGCGCAACACCTGGCGCAGACCGTGGCGACTGCTGGTGATGGTGCTTGCGCTTGCGTTTGGTGGTGCATTGCTATTGATGAATCACACCAACTACGAAAGCATGATGGCAGTGATCGACACCAGTCTGGAAAACCAAGGGCATGACTTCGAAGTCATCATGCAACGCCCTGCGCCTGCGGCACAACTGGAAGCAGTTGCGCGCAGCGTCGCCGAGGTACAAATTGCCGAAGCCTGGCGTCGCGCTGGTGTCAGCATCGCCACGCGTGAAGCGGCATTGGATGCGGCTCCCGCCAACGAGAGTCGACGATTCACCCTGAGCGGCTATCCGGACAAGACGCAGTTGTTCAAGTTACCCGTCGTGCAGGGTCGCGCACCACGCGCAGGTGCCAGCGACGAGGTGCTGATCACGCGAGGTTTGGGGC
>JANMZU010000225.1:0-7082 GCA_031383585.1 Betaproteobacteria bacterium | reverse complement strand
TGGAAATATTGATTCGCTTAAGCATGTGTTTTGATTTTATCGTTCGTGTCGAATGTTCAGATTTAGTTCACGACGGCCACCAAACAAGTCAGCATTTTCAGGCTGGGGCCAATTGCGAATGCCGTTGATGGCGCGCTCAACAGCATCATCATAAACTTTATCACCGGACGACTTCACGACTTGCGCATCAAAAATCCCTCCATTGACCAGCAGCTTTAGCCGCACTGACACCTCCGGTCTGCCGGTCACAGAATCAGGAATGTTGGCACGGTCCCGAATCAGCTTGGCAATCTTGTTGGCGTAATCGACTTGCGCGGCGTTACGTGCGCTCGCGGCAGCAGCTTCCCTGGCAGCCTGTTCGGCGCGCAGCCGGTCGTCCGCGACCTTCTGTACCGCCTTCAGTTTCGCCTCGTCTTCTTTACGCTTTTTTTCAATTTCAGCCAGCTTTTGTTTATCCTTCAGCGCCTTTTCTTCGCGCAGCTTCTTTTCGCGTTCGAGTTTTTCGAGTTTCTCCCGCTTGGCCTGCAACTGAATGTCTGCCTGGCTTGGTTGTTGCGGTGCCTTTTCTACCTTCGGCTCAATCTTTGGCTCGACCACTTTCTCGACCACAGGAGGATCAGGTTTGACCGGTTCCGGCTCGGGCTCGACGACCGGCGCCGGCGGCACGGCGTTTTGTATTGCCGGCAAACGGTCCCAAAGCTCGGCAAAGGCCGGCTCGGGCAGTTTCACCTGCCACGACACGCCGAATACCATCAAAGCGAAAAAACCACCGTGCACCACCACCGCCAACAGGGCAGCCGGCCATTTGCCCGGCTCAGAACGCGTGATTAGAGGCGATCTGCGATGCCTGCTCGATGCGGGCGGCGGATAAGTCATGTTATTTTTCTGGTTTGACCAGGAGCCCGACGCGCTTGATCTTGCCTGCCTGCAAACTATCCATGACACGCAGCACGTCGTCGTACTTCAGATTCTTGTCGGCGTTGATAACAACCGCCTGATCAGGATGACTGACTTGAATCGCTCTCACCGTCTGCAGGAGATTGTCGCGCGCGACGGCTTGTTCCTGTCCGCCTCTTTGCCTGTCGACGATCGATGTGGTGCCGTCCCGCTTGATGCGGATCTCCAACGGCGCGACCGTTGGGTTCAACGACTGCCCCACGCTCGGCAGATCGATCTGCCCGGGTTGAATGGAGGGCGCCACGACCATGAAAATGATCAGCAATACCAGCATCACGTCGATGTACGGGACGACGTTAATTTCTGCCATGGCGCGACGACGACGGCGCATGTTAGTTCACCGCCTGGCGTTGCAGAATATTTGTAAACTCTTCCATAAAACTCTCGTAGCGGTTGGCCAGACGATCAATTTCGGCGGTGTATTTGTTGTACGCAATCACTGCAGGAATCGCCGCAAACAGGCCAATGGCTGTGGCGATCAGCGCTTCAGCCATGCCGGGTGCAACCTGTGCGAGCGTGGCTTGCGCCATGTTGGTCAGACTACGAAACGCATTCATGATTCCCCAGACGGTGCCAAACAGGCCGATATAGGGACTAACAGAGCCGACAGTTGCGAGAAATGATAAGTGGGCTTCAAGATAATCAAGCTCGCGCTGAAAGGTGGCTTTCATCGCGCGGCGCGTACCGTCCATCAAGGCGCCGATGTCCGATCCACTGCGGCTTTTGAGCTTCAAATACTCCTTGAAGCCCGCCTCAAAAATCTTTTCCATCCCGGCCGGTTCGTATTGGCCAGAGCTAGCGCGCTGGTAGAGACCAACGAGATCCGTACCACCCCAGAATTCGCGCTCGAACTCTTCTGCCTCTGCCTTGGCACTGCGCACCGAAAACATTTTCACGAAGATGTACCACCACGACATCATCGAGGCGAGCAACAAGATGCCCATCACGATTTTGACGATGATCGATGCATGCGCGACCAGCGACAAAATCGCCATGTCATTTGAGAGATTCAGCACGAAGCCTCCATTTTCTTTTTCACGTCGGTTGGAATCTCAATCGGCTTGAAGGTTGCAGCCGCGACTGTCGCCACCGTTACCCGGGCTTTGACCAGCGACTCTTCACCACGGCGGATTTCCTGGTGAAACATCACCCGTACCCGACCGAGGTTTTCGATTGAAACACTGATGTTGATGGCATCGTCGAGTCTGGCGGGTTTAATGAATTCGACGGCGATTTCGCTGACCACAAAAAGCATCTTGTATTTGCGCTCGAGTTCGCTATTAGTGAAGCCAAGGTATCGCAGCCACTCAGTGCGCGCCCGCTCGAGAAATTTTATGTACTGTGCGTGATAGACAACGCCACCAGCGTCGGTGTCTTCGAAATAGACGCGCTGCGGGAAGTCGAAGCTGAATAGCGGCGATTGCTGGGCATTCTTCAGAGAAAGCTTTGCCATTAGAAAAGCTCCGGCACCGGGTTACTGGCAGGTGCGGTAATGCCAAAGTGCTGAAAACTCAGCAGCGTCGCCATGCGTCCACGAGGTGTCCTTTGCAGGTAGCCCTGTTGAATGAGATAGGGCTCCAGCACGTCTTCGATCGTATCCCGCTCTTCGCCGATGGCAGCGGCCAGATTCTCCACACCGACCGGTCCGCCGGCAAATTTCTCGATGATGCATAACAGCATCTTGCGATCCATCATGTCGAGGCCGACGTGATCGACGTCGAGCATTTTCAACGCAGCGTCCGCCACCGACTTGTCGACGAATCCCTCGGCCTTGACCTGTGCAAAATCGCGTACGCGGCGCAGCAAGCGATTGGCGATGCGCGGCGTACCTCGCGAGCGCAAGGCGATTTCCTGGGCGCCGTCGTCGTCGACGGGCACGTTAAGCAAATTAGCCGATCGCGCGACGATCAGCTTCAGCTCCGCCGGTGAATAAAACTCCAGCCTGGCAACGATGCCGAAACGATCGCGCAGCGGATTGGTCAGCATGCCGGCGCGGGTGGTGGCGCCAACCAGTGTGAACGGCGGAAGGTCGAGTTTGACAGAGCGCGCGGCGGGCCCCTCGCCAATCATGATGTCAATCTGGTAATCCTCCAGCGCGGGATAGAGAATTTCTTCCACCACCGGATTGAGGCGGTGAATCTCATCGATGAACAACACGTCATTGGGCTCGAGATTGGTCAGCATTGCCGCCAAATCGCCGGCGCGCTCCAGCACCGGGCCTGAGGTGTGCTTCAGATTCACGCCCATCTCACGGGCGATGATGTGCGCCAGGGTGGTCTTGCCCAAGCCAGGTGGGCCGAACAGCAACGTATGATCTAGCGGCTCTTTACGGGCACGCGCGGCTTCAATGAAAATCGACAGCTGATCGCGGATCTTTTGCTGGCCGACGTACTCTTGCAGCAGCTTCGGGCGGAGCGCACGCTCTTGCGCTTCTTCGTGCACAGATGCTTTACCACCAGATATAAGTCGGTCTTCTTCGATCATTGGCGCATTTTACGTGACGGCTGCGACGATTCAGGATTTTGATGATGCCGCGGCCATTGTCGGTTTGCAGCAGGTCATCCAGTGACAGCGCTGGTTCGCCAAAGAATTTATCGCCGCCTTGCTGCTCCAGCGTCAGCAAACCACGCTGTATCGCGCCCACACTGGCTGCCGAAATGTTGCCATAGGTGGTGGTGAACTGGCTGGCGTTCTCGCCCATCCACGCGAGCAGGGCGCGCAAATCCTTGAGATCGAGCAGCAAGAGTCCATTGTCGTCCGCGAGCTTGAAGGCGATGGCCAGCACCCCAGTCTGCGTGTCATTCAGATTGAAAATACGTGCCAGTAGCACCGGCCCCATTTCAGAAATAGTCGCACGAACCGGGTGCCCCTGTTCGCCGAACACGTCCCAAAGCGTGACTGGACAGGCGGTGGCTGCATATTCCAGTTTCAGCAGTTTGACACGCTCTTCCACCCTGGCATTTGGTTTGCCCGGCTGGGAAATGCCGGTCAAATCGCCTTTGACATCGGCCATGAATACCGGTACGCCGATGGCCGAAAAATGCTCGGCCAGTACCTGCAATGTGATGGTTTTGCCGGTACCCGTTGCGCCTGCGATAAGGCCATGGCGGTTGCCCATGCCCGGCAGGAGCACAAGATCGGTGAGTGAATTATCGGCTGTCTTGGCGATGAGCAATGGGTCTGGCATAGTCTCGAAAATGACAAAGCACTTAGGCGGAAACGTAAGTGAATGTTAACATTACGAATTGAAATTTGTTGGGTCTGAATATCGGCCCGACCAGAAAACCAGGCAAAGGCCGGCGAGCATCGGCAGCGCAACGCGCGACATACTCGCAAGCGATTGGCCGCAACAGCTAGAAAGTGGAAGGTCGCAATGGCGGGACATAGCAAGTGGGCAAATATTCAGCATCGCAAAGGTCGTCAGGACGCCAAACGCGGCAAGATCTTTACGCGTCTCATCAAGGAAATCACGGTTGCCTCGCGCATGGGCGGAGCCGAATCCGGGGCCAATCCACGCTTGCGTCTGGCGATGGACAAAGCATTCGAAAACAATATGCCCAAAGACACCGTCGAACGCGCTATCAAGCGCGGCGCAGGTGAACTTGAGGGCGTCAACTACGAAGAAATTCGTTACGAGGGTTACGGAATCGGCGGAGCAGCCGTAATGGTCGACTGCATGACCGACAACCGGGTTCGTACTGTCGCCGAAGTGCGGCACGCGTTTTCCAAGTACGGCGGCAATATGGGTACCGATGGCTCGGTCGCTTTCCTGTTCAAGCATTGCGGCACCTTGCTGTTTGCGCCCGGCACCAATGAAGAAAAGCTCATGGAAGCCGCACTCGAAGCCGGTGCCGAGGACGTGGTCACCAATGACGATGGTTCGTTCGAGGTGGTCACCGGCCCCTATGAATTCTCGACCGTGAAAGCGGCGCTGGAAAAGGCAGGCTTCAAGGCGGAATTCGGCGAGGTCACGATGAAAGCGACGACTGAAGCGATGTTGACAGGCGACGACGCCGTCAAAATGCAGAAGCTACTGGACGCCATTGAAGCGCTCGATGACGTACAGGATGTTTACACTTCAGCAGTCTTGGATGAAGCCTGATTGTCGATTCTGACTACCACAACGCCGAACACCGAGGGTAAGCGCAGCGTGCGCTATCTGGGGCTGGTCACGGGTGAGGCCAGCGCTGAATTACAACTGGTATCAGAGAAACCGGTGACGAGTTTTGCCGACACCTATCACAAAGCTATTCCCGCAGTACGCGATAACCCGCTGCAGGGTGCGGAGCAGGTAGGGGCAAATGCCAACGTCGGCGCGCGTATCGACTACATCATTCACGGCAGCGGTCGCGGCATGTTGATGGTCTCGGTCTCCGGCACAGCGGTGGTGTCAGAGGACCTCTGATGGATGCAATCGCGCAAGCGCGTTTGCTGACCATTCCAGAGCAAATCGACACCGAGCGGATGATTTTGCGCGCCGCGCGGGCGGGTGATGGGCCGCTGGCGTTTGCCGCGGTACTCGAGTCGGTTAATGAACTCGCGCCGTGGATGCCATGGGTGCACCCAGAGCCCAAACTTGAGGGTTCCGAGGAGTTTCACCAGCAGGCGCAGCTCAAATGGACGACGCGCGAGATGCTTGATTTTCAGTGGATCAATAAGGTCACCGGCGAGTTAATAGGTAAAGGCGGCTTCCACACCATCAATTGGGACATCCCGAAATTTGAAATCGGCTACTGGGTCAGGACCTCCATGGCAGGGCGCGGCTATTGCACCGAAGCTGTTAACGCATTGGTGGCATTTTCCACGGCGCATTTGGGTGCAAGGCGCCTGGAAATTTGCTGTGATCCGCGAAATGCGCGAAGTCGACGTATCGCCGAGCGATGTGGGTTCACATTGGAGGGCATACTTCGACGCAATATGCGCGACCCCTACGGCGGCCTACGCGACTCTTGTATGTATGCCAGGGTTTTTGAGTGAAAATCCTCGGCCTCGACCCTGGTCTGCGCGTGACCGGCTACGGCGTGATCGATAAAACCGGTTCAACGCTTACCTACATTACCAGCGGATGCATCAAATCCCAGACCGGTGAGCTTCCCGACCGGCTAAAGAACATACTCAATTCCGTGCAAGAAGTAATCTCGCGCTACATGCCCGGTGAAGTGGCGGTCGAAAAAGTATTCGTCAATGTGAATCCGCAATCGACACTGCTTCTCGGCCAGGCGCGTGGTGCAGCGATCTGCGCGGCTGTGTCACAGAATCTGCCGGTTTCCGAATACACTGCGCTTCAGGTCAAACAGGCAGTAGTCGGCAATGGACACGCAACGAAAGAGCAGGTGCAAGAAATGGTGAAGCGACTTTTGAAGCTGTCGGGTTATCCCAGCACTGACGCAGCGGATGCACTCGCCTGCGCCATCTGCCACGCCCATGGTGGCGCACTGGCGGGCATGAGTACGCGTGGATATCGCGTCAAGGGTGGGAGGCTGGTGAAATGAGCGGCGAAATTGTGCTTGACCGCCCAACTGCCGCATCGCCTGAAGTACGTATAGTCGCCGAGAATGCCGCAAAGGAAAAGAAATGATCGGTCGCTTATCCGGCATGCTGCTCGAAAAAAATCCCCCGCAGGTGCTGCTCGATGTAGGCGGCGTAGGATACGAAATCGACGTGCCAATGAGTACTTTCTACAACCTGCCAAAAATCGGCGAAAGAGTCGCGCTGCACACACATCTCATCGTCCGTGAAGATGCCCATTTGCTCTATGGCTTCGGCACCGAATCCGAGCGCGCAACCTTTAAACAACTGCTCAAGGTGAGTGGTGTTGGTCCCAAAGTTGGATTGGCTGTGTTGTCCGGCATGAGTGTCAACGATCTGGCAGAAGCGGTGGCGACGCAGGAGAGCGGACGTCTCACCAAGGTGCCAGGAATCGGCAAGAAAACGGCGGAGCGCCTGCTGCTTGAACTCAAAGACAAATTGAAAGTCGATGTACGTATCTCCGTCGGTGGCGCGCCTGCAATTGCTTCCTCAGCATCGGATATCCTGAATGCGCTGATGTCGCTGGGCTACAACGAGAAAGAGGCGTTGTATGCCATCAAGCAGTTGTCCAAAGAGGTAACGGTCTCGGACGGCAT
>JANMZU010000207.1:0-4634 GCA_031383585.1 Betaproteobacteria bacterium | reverse complement strand
CGGCTCACCGCGCAGAAGCCACCACCCACGGTATCGCCAAATTTGCGCGCATAGCCTGCGCCGGACCGCTGCTTGGAGCGGAACTCGATGCACTGGCGGCGGCGCTAAAGAAACCGAAGCGTCCAATGGTCGCCATCGTCGCCGGATCAAAGGTATCGACCAAGCTGACAATTCTGAAATCGCTTGCCGAAAAGGTCGATCAACTGGTGGTTGGCGGCGGTATCGCCAACACCTTTCTGTTGGCGATGGGTTTCCCTATCGGCAAGTCGCTGGCTGAGTCGGCATTGGTTGGTGAAGCAAAAGTCATCATCGAAATGATGGCGGCGCGCGGCGCAGCGGTGCCGATTCCGGTCGATGTGGTGTGTGGCAAGGCGTTTGAGGCGGCCACACCGGCCGTAACCAAGCTCGCTGCAGATGTGGCAGATGACGACATTATTTTTGATATTGGCCCGCAAACAGCCAAGACGCTTGCGGATATCATGAAAAATGCAGGCACCATTGTCTGGAACGGTCCGTTAGGTGTATTCGAATTCGACCAGTTTGGTCTTGGCACAGAAACGGTGGCGAAAGCGATCGCCGATTCAGACGCATTTTCAATCGCAGGTGGTGGCGACACGCTGGCCGCAATCGCCAAATACGGCATCAGCGACAAGGTGTCGTATATCTCCACCGGCGGTGGCGCCTTTCTGGAGTTTCTCGAAGGTAAAGTCCTGCCGGCGGTGGAAATACTCGAACAACGCGCTTCAAAGCAATAAATCTCACTCATCGTTGAAAACGCGTTCGCCGGCATTGCCGTGCAGAATGCAGAAAAGGAAATTCCCATGCCACGCGCTACCAAAATTGTCGCCACTCTCGGCCCGGCTTCGTCCTCACCCGAGATACTGGAAAGTCTGATTAAAGCTGGCGTGGACGTAGTGCGAATGAATTTCTCGCACGGCAAGGCCGAGGACCACATTGCGCGCGCCAATCTGGTCCGCGATCTCGCGAAGAAATCTGGCCGAACCGTCGGCATCCTCGCTGATCTGCAGGGGCCAAAAATCCGCGTTGGCAAATTCAAAGACAACAAAGTCACACTGAAGACCGGCGACACGTTTGTTCTCGATGCGGATTGCCCACTGGGCGACGAGAACCAGGTGGGCATCGACTACAAGGAGTTGGCACGTGATGTAAAGGCCAAAGATATTCTGCTGCTTAACGACGGGTTGATCGTTTTTGAAGTGATGTCAGTAAAGGGCAACCGCATCGAATGCAAAGTTCAGGTCGGCGGTGTACTGTCGAACAACAAGGGTATAAACCGCAAGGGTGGCGGCCTTACCGCCCCGCCGTTGACATCCAAGGATATGGACGATATCAAGACCGCTGTGGCGATCGGCGCTGACTTCCTGGCGGTATCGTTTCCCAAGAACGGCGCCGATATGTACATGGCGCGTGAACTGATGCGCGCGGCTGGCGGCCATGCTCTCTTGATTGCAAAAATTGAGCGCTCCGAAGCCGTCACCACTGAAGCCCTCACTGACATCATGAAAGCCTGTGATGGCATCATGGTCGCGCGCGGCGATCTGGCGGTAGAGGTCGGCGACGCTGCCGTGCCAGCATTGCAAAAACGCATGATCCGCATGGCGCGTGAGATGAACAAGCTCACCATTACTGCCACGCAGATGATGGAATCGATGGTGACTTCGCCAATCCCCACGCGCGCCGAAGTCTCCGACGTGGCCAACGCGGTGCTGGACGGTACCGACGCCGTGATGCTGTCTGCAGAATCCGCGTCCGGTTCCTACCCGGTGGAAGCCGTGGAGGCGATGGTGAGGGTCTGCAAAGAAGCTGAAAAAAGTGCGGAAAACAAACTGGACCGCGAATTCCTCGATCGCGTTTTCACCCGCGTCGATCAATCGATCGCGATGGCTGCACTATTCACAGCACACCACTTGAAGGTGAAATGTATCGCAGCGCTTACGCAGTCGGGCTCTACAGCACTGTGGATGTCACGCCTCAATTCAGGTGTGCCGATTTACGCATTGACACCGGAAGAAGGCACGCTCACCAAAACAGCATTGATGCGCGATGTGCGCCCATTCACGCTCGCCTACGAGGGCCACGACCGCGAGAAGCTGATGAGCGCCGCTGAGCAGGTGCTGCTGGACAACGGCGTCGCGCAGCTGGGAGATATCGTCGTCATCACCATGGGCGAGCCGATTGGACAATCTGGTGGCACCAATACGATGAAGATCGTGAAGTTGGGGGAGCATCGGCCTGCTTGAGATCGTCGGCAATATGGCACCTAGATCCGGAAGCGCGTGTTAGCGCCATGGGTAATCGGGTGCCGCAATATGCAAAGTCGGCGTTTTCAACTTCAAGCAAATGCCTCACAGAGCTTGATCTCAATCGGCTGTGTCGCTGGATGTGCAATCGCGGTGCTAACGCAATGTGCACCTAGCAGGTGCGTCTGAAACTGCCAGCGGGCGCCGTCATCGTCCAGTGCCGGCTCAACCTCAAGAAGTACCCGTTCGCCTTCAAATCGGAATGCAAACCCGTCGAGCGCAAGCGCTAGCCCCATTCCACGTGCCTTGATGTAGCTCTCCTTTAGCGTCCAGAGGACGACGGCGCGCTTGGATTGCTGGGCGATAGGAAGCGCCGCGAGTTCGGCCCGCTCGATTGGCGCAAAAACGCGCGGCACCAGAGCGAGCAAGTTGGGTGCACGTGTGAGTAATTCGGTATCGACGCCCACTTCGTAAGCCGATGAAACCAGACATACAATCAGACCGTCGGTATGCGAAACGTTGAAATGCAATGGCAGGTTTGAGCCACCCAATGCAAGCCCCGGTAAAAGCGTCGGGCGTCCCCATTGATTGACGCTGAAGTTCAGGGCTGCCGGAGCTAGTCCAAGCATCTCGCCAAGTACTGTTCGCACTATGACCCGGGTGACGAGATACTCGTGTCGCTTTGCTTCTGGAATGAAGCGTTTGTGTTGCGCGCGCTCGTCCGCGCTCAGTAGCGCCAGCGCAGAGGGAGTCACCTGAAAAGTTTCCGGGCGGACCCACCACAGGGTTGTGGTCATGCGGCTAAGACTGCAGACCTTCGACGCGCGGCCCTTTGGGGCCATACAAGCGTTTTGCCAGCCCGCCAAGCCACTGCGAACGAGCAACTGCGGTGACACGCAACACCCCGACGTCCGCGCCTGCCAGCAGCGCCTTGACATCCGCGCCGGGATTTTGCAGACCAGCAAGCGTCATGAACATCACGGAATCCTCAACGCTACTTCCCGTGCGTTTGCGCCACGCCTCGACATCGGCCGCAAAGCGGGCATCGCCCGGCCGTGGCGTTTCGGTTTCGAGTGCAGGCCCCAGGTTGTTCATCGCAGCTAACACCATTTCCTTGCGCTCTTTGAGCGATAGTTCTGCCAAATCTTCGGGGAACACCGGGCTGCCTACCCAATAGTCTTGCTTGCCGAAGCCGATCGGAAAGTCGATACGCTGTTCCAGTGGTGATACCGGCAAGCCGCCGACCAGTCGCACGGGAATAATCGGCGCGCCGGTGGCCAGCGCCATATCGATGAAAGTGCTGCTAACCGTACGCACCGGCGTGCGACACGCCAGCGAACGTGTGCCTTCGACATGGACCATGACGCTCTTGCCGCCGACTTTCATCTCTGAACCAAGCTCACCGACAATACGCAACAGCGATGCCTGGTCTTCACGATCAAAAAAAGCAATGACGCCCGGATCAACAACACCGGGATACGAAAAATTGTGCGCGATCAGCGAGCCCATCCAACTGTTGCGATGCTCGGCTTTGGCTAGTGTCATGGTCGGCGTTTTGGAGAGCGCCGAAATCAGCAGGCTGAACAACAGCGACTCAATGCCAACCTGATGGTTTGCGAGATAGATGCAGCTGCGCCCCTGCAAGCTCGCGAACGCCGTTGGGTCCGACAACACAACATCACCGACGAAGCGCTCCGCGAGACCGTAGTACAAGTCTTCCACCGGCCACTCGCCAACACCAAAGTAATTGCCCCAATAAGCGCGTATCGCCGAAAAATCAAGCTTCGGTGGCGCTGCATCAACGACGCGCACGTCGTCACCGCTACGTGTGAGTTGTAAAGGATGGAGACGTAGCGGACGCATCGCGGCGCGTGCGCCGCCCGGCTCAATCGTCACTGCTGAAGGGTGCACGAGCTGGCGCTGCGCGACGTGCTCTTTTTGCGCAACCTCGGCGATTAGGTCAGTTCCATCCCCAGGCGCCACGTTGTAAATTGCAGCGACCGTGCCTGGCAGCCAATCACTCTGGCGCACCACTTGCGCAGACAGCTCGGTGGCGGTGCCGTCAAAACGTGACAGCGCGATGCCGGGAACGTCGTATCGCCCGCGCAGGAAATCGCGCCGTTGCGCGCGCGGCGCAGCCCCAATCGGACCGCGCGGCAGCAGCACTTCAACGAGCCGGAAATCGATCAGTACGCACTCGCCTTGCAGCACTTGAACGTCCAGCATCGGGAATCGGTCCTCGCCATCAAATCCAGCGAAACGTGCCTCGACACGCAGTTCACCAGCATCCGGCAACGGCGCATACAGATTCATCTGCTTGATCCGGTACGGATAGCCGACAACATCACTCGGAATTTGCTTCGACCACCGCGA
>JANMZU010000205.1:0-7053 GCA_031383585.1 Betaproteobacteria bacterium | reverse complement strand
GCAAGTACTCGTGAAGCTTGCAGCATTCGACCGGACCGGACAAAAGAGACCTTGCCTGGTTAACTGATGTGCCACCGTGTAAAACAAGACTATGACAAAAAAAGTTGCAGTGATTGGTTGTGCGTTTAGATTTCCGGGATCAACTAGCCAGAATTATTGGCCTGGCCTCCTGGAGGGTCGCGATCTCGTCACTGAAGTCGACGCTTCGCGCTGGGAAAAGGCGCCATTCTTGCACCCAAGCAAAAATCACCCAGGTACAAGTTATTCGTTTGCAGCCGGCTCGATTGGTGACATCAGTAAATTTGATGCCGCCTTTTTCGGCATCTCGCCACGTGAAGCGGCGTTGATGGATCCCCAGCAGCGACTACTGTTGGAAATGTCTTGGGAAGCATTGGAAAACTCAGGTGTTAAGCCGTCGACACTCAAAGGTAGTCGCTGCGGCGTCTACATCGGGATCGCCAGTGCTGATTATTCGTACAGGTTGGCCGACGACCTCGGCACAGTAGACGCGAGCGTCGCGACCGGCAACACCTCTAGCATTGCGGCAAACCGTTTGTCTTACGTCTTCGATTTGCGCGGGCCCAGTCTTGCTATTGACACGGCTTGTTCTTCGTCGCTGGTTGCTTTCCACCAAGCTTGTCAGTCAATTCTTTGTGGCGAGACCGTACAGGCCCTGACCGGGGGCGTTAGTCTGCACTCTCATCCGTTCGGCTTCATTACTTTCTCAAAAGCCTCGATGCTTTCCAGACGGGGTCGATGCAATGTGTTCGATGCCGATGGCGATGGCTATGTGCGCTCGGAAGGTGGCGGAATATTTTTTCTTAAGGATTACGATGCCGCCGTGGCTGATGGCAACCAGATACTGGCGGTAGTTGCCAATACGGCTGTCAATACTGACGGACGCAAATCCGGCTTGACTGTTCCCAGTTCAGCCGCGCAAAGTGCGCTGCTTGAAGAGGTTTACTCACGGGCAAATATTGCGCCGGACGATATCGATTACATCGAAGCGCACGGTACCGGAACCGCTGTTGGCGACCCCATTGAAACTCACGCGCTGGGTGTTGCAATCGGGAAACGTCGACGTGCCAGGCACCCACTACTTATCGGCTCAGTCAAGAGTAATATGGGACATCTCGAAGCCGCGTCTGGTGTCGCCGGGTTGGTTAAGGCGTTGCATTGTGTCCAGCACAGAGTCGTACCTGCAACAATAGGCATCAAAAATCCGAATCCCAATATCCATTTTGATGATTGGAATATTGAAGTAGCACGCCAAACGACGCCGCTCAGAAAAAGCGGCAAACTCATCGTGGGCACTAACTCATTCGGGTTTGGTGGAGCCAATGCGCACGTCATCCTTGAAAGCTACGATAGTCCGCAGGGAAAGGCACCGCGTCCCACAAACATACACGACGTGCCGATTGTCATTTCAGCAAAAACCAGTGCGGCACTGAAGGTTGCCGCTGTAGATTTTGCTCACTTTATGCGGTCCAAGCCGCTTGCTCCATTTTATGATGTCGCGTTTAACACTTGTTTTGCGCGCGATTGGCACGAACACCGAGCAATTGTATTTGGGCATTCAGCCCAATCCATAATTACTGCGCTCGAAAATTTTGGCGCGGACGCAGACAAGAATGGCGATCTGGATCATGGCACCGCCATTGAGGCTGCAGCTGGACCCGCGTTCATCTACTCGGGGAATGGCTCGCAGTGGGTTGGTATGGCCAAGATGCTGCTGGCGGAAGATACAGTTTTTCGAAATACGGTTCGCGAAATAGATGTGATTTTCCAGGGTTTCGCTAATTACTCCCTTGAAGCTGAATTGGCCGGGGACGAGAATTGGGGGAGCGGTGAAAACCGCTACGAGCGTACAGAAATCGCGCAGCCTGCATTGTTTGCCGTCCAAGTTGGTATTACCCAGATGTTGCGGCATCGCGGGATCAAGCCGACCGCTGTGGCCGGACACAGCGTTGGTGAAGTGGCTGCTGCATGGGCCTCAGGTGCCCTTTCATTGGCCGCAGCAGTCGAGGTTATTTTTCATCGTAGCCAGCTGCAGGGACGAACCAAAGGCATAGGTGTAATGAGTGCGGTGCTTGCTGATGCGAAAAAGGCCACATCACTCATTGAGGATATGAAATTAGCGGGCTCCGTAGTGGTGGCGGGAATAAACAGTAGCCGCGGCGTGACAGTCGCGGGCACTTTGGAAGGAGTTACCCTGCTCGAAGGCGAGCTTGCAAAGCGCAGTATCACCTACAAGCGGCTGGATCTCGATTACGCGTTTCATAGCCCCGCAATGGACAGTATTGAGCTTGAAGTTATGCATGCGCTTTCCAAATTGCGCCCTAGTGAAACGGTCATTCCATTCTTCTCGACCGTGACTGGAGAACTGCTTGACGGGCGTGAATTGCGAGCCGCCTATTGGTGGCACAACATCAGGCTGCCAGTACTTTTTTCGCAAGCGTTAAAAGGTTTGCAGGCAAAGGGTAACAACGTCTTCATAGAAATTGGGCCACATGCAGTATTGCGCGGCTATCTTAACGATGCAGTAAAAGAACGCGCGAAGGAAAGCGCCAGTCCTGGCCGGGTAATTATTACCCTCAGCCGGAACAACGCGACGCCACAGAGTGTATGGAGCGCAGCAAATCAGGCAATTATCGCCGGCTGTGCAATCGACTGGACTCAGCTTTTGCCGTGGCGCGGCCGCTTTATCAACTTGCCAAACTATCCTTGGCAACGTGAGACTCATTGGCACCCAACGACCTCGCAGGCGGGAGGATCACTTGCTCGTCGTAAAGATCATCCGCTACTGGGTTACAGACTGGCTCAGCACGAGCTAACTTGGGAAAATGTCATTGACACCAAACAGTATCCGGCATTGGCAGATCATGTTGTTGGTGATGCGACTGTTTTTCCGGGCTCTGGTTTTGTTGAATTGGCCGTCGCGGCGGCGTTGCTTACCTATGGAAATGACAGCGCCTCCGTAGAGGAATTAGAAATTCGTTCGCCGCTCATATTGAGCGACGAACATTCAAAAGTTGTACGGGTGTCAATTGACCCTACGGACGGCGCGTTTACCGTTCGGGCGCGCGAACTTGGCGGCGAAGAAGCATGGAACATTCACGCAGTTGGCAGATTATTGAGGGAGCCGAGTCAGCACGTTTTCGATGCGGCCGCCCTTGTGTTGCCAACTCGCACGCCAGATTTCGACAAGTCTAGCCATGAAAAGCTTGCTCTCGCTGCGGGACTTCGTTACGGACCCGCGTTTCGCGCAATAGGTAAGGGATGGATAAATCGGAGCACGGCGTGGGCAGAGTTTGATGTCCCTGCTGGCATCGAGGACGAGATTTCGGCTACGAATGTTCATCCCGCCCTACTGGATTGTACGTTCCAGTTAATCATTCAGCTCCTGCGTGAGCATCCTGGATCGCATGACGCCGCGCAAAGCGGACTCACTTTTGTCCCCACAAGAGTTGAAAGAATTACCTTCAGAGTCGGCGCGGCTGGCATTCCGACCCGTCCGGCCTCGGCGCGAGCAATCATGCTGCGGCATACCCGCCAGTCAATCGTCGCCGAATTTACCGTGTTTGACACAAGTGGGCGCGCGATTGCCTGCCTTCAGGGTGTCAGATTCCGCAGTGTCCGATTGCAAAAAAGTGCATCCGACCGCGTCAGACTGCTCGAGGAACGTGCCATTCCGGCCCCACATAAGACTGCTACCATCGCGACATCCACGCTAACATTTGCTGAAGTTCATGCGGCGATGAACGAGACAATCAGGCGCTGTGCGGTTGCAGGCATTCATCGACGCTACATCGACGAAGTTGACCCCTTGTTAGACGAAGTCTGTAGCCAGTTCGGCATTGGAACCTTGCGTGAGTTGAGCGATAACAAACATGATTTATCACACTCGTATCTGGATTCGCTGTACGCAGCCTTTCCGGAATCCTCGCCGTTCCTTAGGCACATAATCGGCGCCGCTAAGGACGATGGCTTTCTCATAGATACCGAGACGGGCTACCGCTTCTTGCCGATAGACGCGAGCCAGCCTTTGCCGGGGGCCATCTGGAATAGTTTGGTCTCAGACTATCCGGATTGCTTTGACATCGTCCATCAGGTTGGTCGTGTCGGCTATCACTTGAACTCCACACTCGTTAAGCCGCCAATCGACGAGTCGCCAATGCGCCAGCACTCACCGCGCCTGTCGGTAATCGCAAATGTGATCGGCGCTCTAGGCCGCCAAAGAATTGGCGAAACGCTCCGGGACATTATCTCGGTAGCGCAATCACGCTTAGTAGATGATCAACGCTTGGGAATCATAGAAATCAGTGAGTCACCACCGCTGTTTGCTGCTGACATATGCGCCGCGATTGATTTCGATTTTTGTGACTATCACTATCTCACGGCTTCGACAACAGCTCTGCAGCAGACACAGCGCATGCAGGAGCGTTTTCCGCATATGAAGGCAAGCCTGTTTGCTTCTGACGAGTCGCGGGCAGAAGCAGTAAGTTTGCATCGGGCGCAAGTGATTTTACTTTCACTTGACTTCACTTCGCTTGACCGGGCTTTGCATGCATTGGACGTCGCCAGAGAGCAACTTGCGCCTGGCGGCTCAATCATCATTGTTGGCATGCACCCATCGCGTTGGATGGACTTCACTTACGGGGAAAACGTTGAATGGTGGCGCAAGACTCCAGATGGAAAGTTGGTTTCTACGCAACAGTCCTCGCGCTTCTGGTTGCAGCAATTGACGAAGCGAGGATTCGGCACGCCCTCAGAGATTGATTTTTCCTCCGACATAAAGTGTGGGCCTTATTTGCTCGTCGCAAGCGCTAACGGCAGCGGCGCGCGTCCGCAAGTGCCGTCTCTGGAGCCAGTAGTGAGTAAATCCTGGCTGATCGTCACGGACGGCGTTGGTCATTCTGCCAGAGTAGGCGCGAAGATATCCGCAAGGCTTAGTGAGGCAGGCCACATCGTCGTATCTACCACCGCCACTGATGCAGTTTCACTTCGCGAGTCGTTAGCCAATATCCGGCGTGAAACCGGACGCGTAGACGGAGTTGTGCACTTAGCAGGCCTGCGGTTACCCGAGAAAATTTTGCCGGCGCCGGCAGATCTGGCGCACCATGAAGCTCGATGCCTGGCTGCCAGATCCATCTCGCAAGCCTGTGAGGAGGCCAAAACGCCCACTACGTGTTGGATCGTGACGTCTGGCGCGATGCAGTCGATGCTGCCGGCGGCATCGCAGGTCGATGCCGCAGCGTGTGAGTGGACGGCAGAGGCAGCAATTTGGGGCTGGGGCCGCGCGATGATGAATGAGGCGGGCAGCGCCACGATCAGGCTGGTAGATTTGCCAGCTCTGCGCGCGAAAGATGACCTCACAGATGCACTGGCCCGGGAACTGATGCACTCTGACGATGAATTAGAGATTATTTTGGGGCTTAACGGCGCGCGCTTTGTGCCCCGACTAGGATTTGCCAATCACGTCTCATCTCCGCTGAGTTCGGCAATTGCTGAGAGTGGCGACCACGGTATTGATCCTGCACTTGGTGCATCAAGACTGGGCAAAGATCCCGCCCAGCAGGTGAAACAAGACGTCACGATGCGACTAGGATTTGATTTTCCGGGCCAGCTGCGCAACTTGCGCTGGGAATCTCACCCGCGCGAGACGCCAAGGCATGACGAAATCGAAGTTGAGGTCCAAGCGACTGGCTTGAATTTTCGCGACATCATGTATGCGCTCGGACTCCTGTCGGACGAGGCAATAGAGAACGGTTTTGCCGGCCCCACGCTTGGTCTTGAGTTTGCGGGCGTTGTTTTGTCGGCCGGGAGTGAGACTAGCGGCTTTTCCCCCGGAGACAGGGTGGTCGGATTTGGGCCGTCATGTTTCGCGAACCGCGTTGTCACAACGTGGACCGCACTTTCCCATATCCCGCGTGGCTTGTCATTCGAAGCCGCTGCAACAATTCCAAGCACATTTTTCACCGTCTATTATTCGCTACTGCATCTTGCCCAACTGGAACCTGGAGAAACCGTGTTGATTCATGGTGCAGCTGGTGGCGTAGGTATCGCCGCGATCCAGATTGCAAAATGGCGTGGCGCGATCATCCATGCGACTGCCGGCTCCGATGAGAAGCGTGACTTTCTGCGATTGCTAGGGGTTGAACATATCTACGATTCGCGCACGCTTGGTTTTGCCGACGATATTCTGGCGCAAACAAACGGCTGCGGCGTGGATGTTGTGCTTAATTCGCTCGCTGGAGAGGCCATAAATCGCAATCTACGCATCCTCAAACCATT
The DNA here is from genome assembly GCA_031383585.1 of Betaproteobacteria bacterium. GTDB lineage: Bacteria > Pseudomonadota > Gammaproteobacteria > Burkholderiales > Usitatibacteraceae > UKL13-2. The sequence continues at coordinate 759 of JANMZU010000205.1, read as the reverse complement.
TGGACGCTTCATTGAGTTGGGGAAACGCGACTATTACGAAAACACCAAAATCGGGCTGAGGCCGTTCCGCAATAACATTAGCTATTTTGGCGTTGATGCAGACCAGTTAATGAGTGAGCGACCGACATTGACCCGCCGCCTATTTGGCGAAATGATGCGCTTATTCGATGAGGGCGTGCTTCATCCATTGCCGTACCACGCGTTTGAGGCCGAGGATATTGTCGACGCATTCCGGTACATGCAACAGGCGCGCCAAATAGGCAAGATTGTGATCACCTATCATCACGAGATTGTTCCAACGCACACCGTTCACGCTAATCAAATCGCCGAGCAATCGAACGTCGCGGGTCCTTCGAGGTCGTCGCAGTTGGTGCTGTCGCAAGACGCCACCTACCTTGTTACAGGGGGCCTAAGCGGATTTGGCCTCAAGTCTGCCCAGTGGCTCGCCTCCAGAGGTGCCACGCACCTAGTGTTGATCGGACGCCGCGGTGCGGCGACTGACGAGGCGAGTGCCGTGCTCAGCTTACTTGAAGGCGCGGGCGTAATTGTCCGAGCAATTGCGTGCGACGTGAGTAACGAACCTGCACTGGCTGAACTACTTCTCGACATCGCAGCTTCGATGCCACCGCTCAAGGGAATTATTCACGCGGCTGCCGTCATTGAAGATAGTTTGGTTCGCAATGTCACTGCAGACCAACTACATAAAGTGCTCGCGCCCAAAGTCCTCGGTGCGCAATACCTGCATGCAAAAACGCAGCA
>JANMZU010000186.1:0-5909 GCA_031383585.1 Betaproteobacteria bacterium | reverse complement strand
AACGACAATCCAGCCTCATTCACCCGGCGACTCTCGCGAATGAAGTCGTCATCGCCTAACGCCGCGACGGCCGCAACCACATCCTGTTTGGTACTGCCGGCATCGGTGATAACCGTTTCACGTTTCAAAAAGGGGGCGATTTCCGCGAGCACGGCAGGAAATTGCCGCACCGGTATGGCGAGCAGGATCACGTCGCACTGAGCTGCGGCTGCGGGTGAATCTGCTGCATCGATGACGCCCATCTCCCGCGCGACAGCCAGCGCAGCCGCGTCACGGTCGATTCCCACGATGTGCACGCCAGCGTCTGCCCGCCGCAACGCACGTGCAAACGAACCACCGATCAAGCCAATGCCGATAATTCCGATGTTCATATTTTAAGTCTTAACTCAAGCACTGGCGCGGGTTGCGGAGGACAAATGCCTGAAGAGGCTCGCCGATAGTGGGCTTTATCAATGCGGTGCGGGCTGCGCCATCGCGTGGTCCAACGCCGCTAGAAATCGCCGGTTTTGCGCATCTGTACCGATCGTCACCCGCAAGTAATCAGGAAGGCCGTAACCCGCAATGGGCCGAACGATCACACCTTGTTTCAGCAGTGATTCAAATACGCCCTTTGCGTTGTCGATCTTGAAGGTGATGAAATTACCGAACGCCGGAATAGTTGGCAGATTGCGTTTGCCAAATTCAGCCTTAAATAACGACAATCCAGCCTCATTCACCCGGCGACTCTCGCGAATGAAGTCGTCATCGCCTAACGCCGCGACGGCCGCAACCATCGCCAAATGATTCACGTTGAACGGCTGCCGTACACGATTCATAAGATCGATAAGTTGTGGATGCGCCAAACCAAATCCGATCCGCAAGCCCGCAAGTCCGTAAGCTTTGGACAAGGTATGCGAGATGATGACGTTGGGAAAGTCGCCGAGCCACGGCACGCTGTCATAGACGTCTGCATCATTGAGGTACTCACCGTAGGCTTCATCGAGTACCACCAGCACTTTTGACGGAACCTGTTCAACGAAGGCCTGCAGCTCTGCGCCCGGGATGAATGTTCCGGTTGGATTGTTCGGATTCGCCAGAAAAACCATCTTGGTGTCAGGCCGAATTGCATTCAACATCGCGCTCAAGTCGTTGCCAAAATCTTTTGCAGGCACCTCAATTCCCGTCGCCCCTACCGCCTGTGTCGCCAACGGGTAAACAGCAAACGCGTGTTGCGAATACACGGCGGAGTCTTCCGCTCTCATGAACGTGCGCGCAGCCAGCTCGAGAATGTCATTGGAGCCATTGCCAAGAATGATTTGCTCAGGCTGAACGGAATATTTTTTTGAAATCGCGGCCTTCAATGCGAAACCGCCACCATCCGGGTACATCGCCAAATCACCCAGCGCCGCCTGGATCGCAGCCATTGCTTTCGGGCTAGCACCCAATGGATTTTCGTTAGACGCGAGCTTCACAATATCCGCCTCCTGCATGCCGAGTTCGCGGGCAACATCCGAGATTGGCTTGCCAGGTTGGTACGCTGCAATGCTCCGAATGTAGTCTGGGGCCAGCGCGGCGAGCGCTTCAGGAGAAAATTTAGGGTTCATCATTCAATACACAAAAAAGCGCTACGTGGGCCGCCCAAGCAAATGTGGAATGAACTCTTCACATTGTTTGAGGAAAGAAAAACTGGTCAAAGGACTGCGGCGGGATATGAGCCAAGCACCTTTACGTAACCGGCAATGTTGCGCACTTCCGCAAGCGCCGCCACAACATTGGCATCCTCCTGATGACCATCGATATCAACAAAAAACAGGTACTCCCACATCGCGACTCTCGATGGCCGGGATTCGAACTTGCTCATCGATACTCCACGTGTCGCAAACGGTGTGAGCATTTCGTACACCGCGCCGGCGCGATTGGCGGCCGAGAGGACCAACGAGGTTTTATCCTTGCCAGTTCTGGAAGGTTTGGGTTCGTAATTACCGAGCACGAGAAAACGCGTAGTGTTATTCGGTTCGTCCTCTATATTCGAGGCGAGCAGGGTCAAGCCATAGTGTTGCGCCGCCATTTCACCCGCGACAGCAGCAGACATCGGCTCAATAGCGGCCTTGCGCGCAGCCTCTGCGTTGGAAGATACCGCCACACGTTCGGCGTGCGGCATGTTGGTGTTCAACCATTCGTGACACTGCGCCAATGACTGGCCGTGCGAGAACACTCGTTGAATGGCATTGAGGTCGGATCGCGATCGCGCCATTAAATGGTGATGAATTCGTAACAGCACCTCGCCACAGGTCTTCAATGTCGTCTGCGGCATCAAGTCAAGTGAACGTCCGACCGCGCCTTCGGTGGAATTCTCCACGGGTACAACGCCAAAGTCGGCAGCTCCCGACTCGACGCTGCGGTAGACCTCGTCGATGGATGGCTGTGGAACCGTTTCGGCGCCTTCGCCGAATTGCTTTACTGCCGCGCGCTCGCTGAACGTGCCCTGCGGCCCCAGGTAAGAAACGGTAACGGGACGCTCCAGCGCCAGACATGCCGACATGATTTCGCGGAACAGTCGCGCCGCAACTTCATCAGGCAAGGGGCCCTCATTGATTTCGATAATGCGGCGCAGTACTTCTGCCTCACGTTCGGGACGATACGCTTGACCCACTTTCAATGAACCAACTTTGCGAGCCAGTGTAGCCCGCGCGTTCAGCTTGGCGAGGATATCCACGTCCAACGCATCAATTTCAGATCGTAGTTTGGAAAGGTCGTCAGACATTAGAGTAAGATTCTGCCGCTTTAAGGCGGCGCATGGGTCGCGCGCGCGACGATAAATGCTACCTGTTAGGACAACTCAATTTTAACCGTTGCGCTGCGCAAAATCCCGCATGAACTCGGTCAGCGCCGCAACACCGGCTAACGGCATCGCGTTGTAAATCGAAGCGCGCATGCCACCAATTGCCTTGTGCCCCTTCAACCCTGCGAGTCCTGCAGATTGACAGCCCCCAAGGAAAGATGCGTTGAGCTTCTCGTTGGCAAGAAAGAATGGGATATTCATGCGTGAACGATCAGCGACGGCTACATCATTTCGATAGAAACCGTTTGAATTATCTATGCAGCCATAAATCAGTTTCGCTTTTTCGATATTCACACCCTCTATGGCAGATAGCCCGCCTTGGGCCTTGAGCCACTTGAACGTGAGACCAGCCAGATAAACTGCAAACGTCGGTGGCGTGTTGAGCATCCATTCACTTGCCGCCTGCTGCGTGTAATCGAAAACGGAAGGCGTAAACGGATGTGCGCCGCCGAGCAAGTCCTTGCGAACGATCACAAATGTGAGCCCGGAAGGCCCAATGTTTTTCTGTGCGCCGCCATAGACGCAACCGAATTTCGCGATATCCATCGGCCTCGACATGATGTGCGACGAAGCATCAGCTACCAGCGGCACGTTGTCACTTATTTCGGGTGTCCAAAAATACTCAACGCCGTGGATGGTCTCGTTGGTACAAATGTGCCGGTATGACGCGTCGCTATCCGGTTTCCAATCTGCGAGCTTCGGTACGTAAGTGAAGTTTCTGTCCTCGCTCGACGCGATCACATTCACTTTGCAATACTTACCAGCTTCTTTTATAGCGCCTGCGGACCAATGGCCGGTGTTCACGTAGTCCGCACTGCTCTTTCCGCGCAACAGGTTCAGTGGCACAAATGAAAACTCACCCTTGCCGCCGCCCTGCAGAAACAAAACCTCGTAATTTTCCGGAATGGTCAGCAATTGGCGGAAGTCGGCCTCAACCTCTGCTGCAACCTCCATGAACACCTTGCCGCGGTGACTCATCTCCATCACGGACATGCCGGTTCCGCGAAAATCGAGCAGTTCTTGCTGAGCTTGTGCAAGTACTTCGTAGGGAATTGCCGCTGGGCCAGCGGAAAAGTTATAGACGCGAGACATTATTTCGCTGTATTGGCACTTGCGGCCTTCGAAACTTTCTCGATTTGAGCCGCCATATCCTTGGTGGTCAATTCCGTAATCGCACTCATACGTGGCGCAATAATCGCCATCATTTCTGGCATGGTTTCCTGCATCATCTTTGGCATCACGGTCAGGATCTTCTTACCGGCCGGGCTCACGTAAAAGGCGGTGGTTGCCCTGATTTCATCCAGCGTGTAATTTCTCGCATACGCGCGCGCCATGATGCCCTCAAAGGATTCAACAAATTGCGGATCATTGTAAAGATCAGTCATCGCCTTGAATGACTTGGCCGACGACTCACGCGCTGCGCTACGCAGCTCATCAACCTGCCCCGGCGTCAGATTGCCCCTGCTTGAAGATTTTTCGACCATATCTTCACTCAGTTGCCTCATCTGTTGCATCATCGGACCCGATATCTGCGACACCATTTGTTTGAAGTTCATCGCTTCAAGCAATTCCTTTACCGCAGCGCGCTGCTCTGCATCTACACTAGCCGGGGCATGCGCAGAAACGACCGAGGAAACAACAGCTAGGGTCGCTAAAAAGTATTTAAATGTTTTCATGACTCTTCCTCCTCATCAGACTCAACGATCTTCTGCAAACCGGACAATTTGGAGCCTTCATCCAGATTGATTAGCGTTACGCCCTGAGTGGAACGGCCCATCTCACGAATTTGCTTTACCTTCGTGCGGATCAATACGCCGCCGGTGGTGATCATCATGATTTCGTCTTCCGGACGTACCAATATCGCGGCAACGACTTTTCCGTTGCGAGAGCTGGTCTGGATTGCAATCATGCCCTGCGTGCCGCGACCATGTCGCGTGTACTCGACGATTGAAGTGCGCTTGCCATAGCCTCTTTCCGTCGCAGTCAACACGCTTTGTTGTTCGTCCTCGGCCACCAGCATTGCGATCACCTTGCCGCCCTTTGCCAAATTCATGCCACGTACGCCACGCGTATCGCGGCCGGTGCTCCGTACATCGCTCTCCTCGAAGCGCACTGCTTTGCCTTCATTGGAAAACAACATTACGTCACATTTCCCGTCCGTCTGCGCAACGCCAATGAGGTTATCGCCATCATCGAGCGCAATGGCGATGATCCCGGCCTTCCGCGGGTTACTGAAGTCTGACAACGCCGTTTTCTTGACAACGCCATCGCTAGTCGCGAAAAACACGAACTTGTCTTCCGCAAAATTCTTCACCGGCAACACTGCGCTGATTTTTTCGTTCGCCTGCATCTGCAGCAAATTAACGATCGGCTTGCCACGCGACGCGCGTGAGCCCAGCGGAATTTCGTAGACCTTGACCCAATACACTCGCCCCTTGTTGGAGAAACACAGTACGTAGTCGTGGGTATTGGCGATGAACAGCGTGTCGATGAAATCGTCTTCCTTCATCGCAGTCGCCTGTTTGCCACGTCCGCCACGCTTCTGGGCGCGGTAATCGGCGATCGGCTGATACTTGATGTAGCCGGTGTGGGACATCGTGACTACCACCTCTTCGGCGGCGATCAGATCTTCCATCGACATTTCTTGCGCATTGGCGACGATCTCTGAGCGACGCTTGTCGCCAAACTGCTGCTTCACTTCGCCTAGCTCAGTGGAAATGATCAGAGAAACGCGCTCCGGCTTGCTAAGAATATCGAGCAGGTCGCTGATTTTCTCCATAACGTCTTTGTACTCGGCGACAATTTTGTCCTGCTCCAGGCCAGTCAAGCGCTGCAAGCGCAATTCGAGGATGGCCTGCGCCTGCGCCTCTGAGAGCCGATAGCCGTTATTCTGCAAGCCGAACTCCTTCGGCAGCCCCTCCGGACGATATTGATCCGCCATGGCGCGAGTCAGCATTTCTTCGACCAGCTTGGAGCGCCAGACTTTGGAAATCAGCCCTTCCTTCGCGATGGCAGGCGTTTCTGAACGTTTGATCAACTCAATAATTTCGTCGACGTTCGAAAGTGCAACCGCCAAACCTTCCAGCAC
>JANMZU010000149.1:0-2971 GCA_031383585.1 Betaproteobacteria bacterium | reverse complement strand
GACGACACCGTCGCCGAACAGTTTGACTTCGGCCGCGCCGACTACCGCATCCTCATTTCGTTGCGCGAAGATTACCTGGCGCATCTGGAAGGTGTGAAATCCGCCATGCCCTCCATCACGCAAAACCGCATGCGGCTGGCGCGTATGAACGGTGAGCAAGCTTTGGCCGCGGTAATGAAGCCGGGTGGCAAGCTGGTCACGCAAGAAGTGGCCGAGTCGATTGTGCGGTTTGTGGCCGGTGGTGCTGAGCTGCGCAATGCCGAAGTCGAGCCGTCATTGCTTTCGCTAATCTGCCGCGAGCTGAACAACGCACGACTCGCCCAGAAAAAGAACGAAATCTCCGTCGATCTCCTCGCCGGTTCAAACGAAACCATTTTGGCCGAGTTCTACGAGCGTTCGCTCGCCGACCAGCCCGCCGCCGTGCGCAAGGTGATCGAGGACGATCTCTTAACCGACTCCGGCTATCGTGAAAACCTCGCCGAAGAACGTGTACTGAAAGCGTTCACAAACGCCGAGGCCAAGCCGGACGCCGCGACCACTCTCGCGACGCTGGTTAACCGCCGCTTGCTGCGCATCGAAGAACGGCTCGACGTACGCCGTGTCGAACTGACCCACGACGTGCTGTGTGGCGTGGTCAAAGCCAGCCGTGAAGAACGGCTGGAGCGCGAAGCGTTAGCCGAAGCCGAAAAAAATCTTGCCGCACAACACGAACGCGCTGCTTCGACAAAAAAAGCACTCGTTCGGGCGCGGCAGATCGCAGCGGGGTGTGCCGTACTTGCAGTAATCGCATTGGGCAGCGGCGTGGTCGCCTACAGGGCGCAACAGGAAGAAGTAAAAACGCGCATAGCCTCGGAAATGTCACGCGGAGAGGCCGAAAAGCTGCTGGAATTCCTGCTCGACGACTTTCTGAAGGAAATGGAGCCGATGGGGCGCGCCGATATTGTGGCGAGCCTCGCGCAACGCACGTTCGCGTATTACGAGAAGCTGCCGACGGAGGCACGCAGCACCATTACGCAACGCAACAGCGCTTATGCCCAAATCACCTATGCGGGGACCCTCAAGGTGTTGGGCAAACAAGATGAGGCCCAAAAACTTGCCGAGCAGGCAGGAGCCACTCTAAAAGCGCTCCGCGCCGCGGGTGATAACTCCGACGAAACCTTGATCGCAGAGGCCACCCAGCTCAATATGCTCGCCCAGATTCTCGCCTCCCGCGGCGACGTGCCCGCCGCACTCCCAAAAATTATTGAGGGGTTGGAGCGCCTGAGGCCGGTACTGGCGAAGGCCGATCCACCGCGCAGGGCGCGCGAACGTGAGGCGACCCTCTACGGCGGCCTTGCCTTCGCCTACGGAGGCATGTCCCGCCCTACTGAAGCGCTTGAAGCCGCACAGAAGTGCCGCACTCTTTCTGCAAAGTTAGGCGCGCTCGATTTGACGAACCTCGCCTCGACTACGCAGTATTTGTCTGCAGGTATGGGCGTGGGGTCGAGTCTGATACGTTTGGGCAAGCTTACTGAGGCAAAAGCCGTGCTCGAAGCGGACACAGCGCTGGCCGAAAAACTGCTCACCCTGCGCCCCGGGCATCGCCAAGCGCTTCTTGTGAAGGGAACCATGCTCGCTGGCCTTGCCCAGATTGAGTTTGAGCAACTCTTTATGGCGCGCCGGCTGGCCTATTTGCGTGACGCGTTGAAGATCCAGCAGCAACGGGCTGCACTTGATGCGGGCACCAGCGTCACGCAAAGTGCACTGCGCGGCACCCATTTAGCGCTTGCGGTCACACTGGACTTTTTAGGCCGCCTCGACGAAGCAGACCACCACATCCGGCAGTCGCTCGTGATCGGCAAGGACGAACGTATCGATGGCGCTGCCGCCGGTTCCCTCGCTTCCAACCATGGATATGCAGCCGCCCGATTGGCCCAACGCGGAGACCTTAGTGGCACCAAGGCCGAGCTGGCTCATACCGAGCGCTACTTGGTCGTCAGAAAAGCCGCGGGCGCAAGTGAGCGGGCGCTGGTGCTTGGGCAAGCAAACTTGAATCGCGTTCGAGGCGAGATCGCGTTGGCTAGCGGGGGGGATCTCGTCACTGCGCGGCGCGAGATCGATCGCGAGATCGCTGCGGTAAAGACATTTTTCAAAGACGACAAGGGCGTCTTGGTCAATACGGGCGGTATCTTTCTTCTTCACTCTTCTGCGGCTGAGCTTTCGCTGGCGCTGGGTCAGTACGGCGAGGCTGAGGCGCATGCGCGAGAGGCGCTGGCCTATCGCAGACCCGACACCGATGCGACACTGGACGCGCAATGGCCCGTGAACGAAGTTCGCGTGAAACTGGCCATCGCGCTAGCGCGGCAAGGCAAACGCGAAGAGGCTAACCAAGCGCTCGCCCCTGTGCAGGACTACTATCGCTTGCCGCTGGTGATGACGAGTGACGATAAAACTCTCGACGGCAACCGCGCGCGCTTGCTATTTGCCTCTGCGCTGGCCAACCCCGAAAAGCGTACGTTGCTGCTGGCCGAGGCCACAAAGAAACTCGACGCCATGCCGCAATCGGTTAAGCGGCTCAATTGGGCGGTACGCATTCGCGATGAGATTGCACTGGAGATGAAGAAATAGACTTTTTGCGTCGAGTAAGTAGCGTCAGACAACATATATCTATTTCAGGCTGCTTTTCCATAGCGAAACACGACAAAGATCAGCATTCGGCGAGCCGTTCCAGCTGAAGAGCCCTGAAACTCTTTGCCAGCACTAGAGTGTCGCTAGTCCCAAAGTTATTTTGTCGAAGTACTCTGCTTCGCGTCCAGCGACATTGCCGTTTCAAGTTCCGGCGCAAACCACGTCAGCGCATCGAGTCCGTCGCGTGCGCGATCCAGCCATCCCGATACCTGAACCGCAGTTGCCCGCGATCATGGTGCAAGGTGCCGACCCATTGCGGTTCAGCGGCAAAATCGGCATCCAGCCAAACCTGCACTTCGGACGG
>JANMZU010000122.1:0-6258 GCA_031383585.1 Betaproteobacteria bacterium | reverse complement strand
TTATCCGGCAGATTGCATTGGGACTGGGCATGGTGCAAGCGTAGGGCGCCACACGCTGCCAAATTGCTTTGTGAATTCGGATACCGCAAAGTAGGAATTGCGCTCATTACAGTTTGGCGTTGCTCTCCGCCGGACCTTGGTGGGGCAGAGGTAAGTCTTAGACGCTGCATTGCCCGTTTCTGGAGCCGGAAAATGAGCTCCTCGGGTGAAAAAGTGGAAATGGGTACCACCTCTACATCGATCTCATTCCCATGTGTGGCGAGTGAAGAAGTGATTTTCTGGGTATCTGCGCGAACTTGACCACATCGACAGCGCTGCTCACACTTCGCAGAATAGACTCGTCAAACTATTTATTGAGCGAACTCAACTCTGGATGCGCCTTGTTTGGCTCGGTACATGGCGGCATCCGCATTTTTGATCAAGTCGGCTGGCGTTGTGCCATGCTGCGGGAACGAGGCAATTCCGATACTTGCGCCGACACGCAGGCCAATCACGTCATCTCCGACCCGAACCTGGCACGGCACCTGAACCGCATTGACCATTTTTTCAGCGATGGAGATCAGATCCTTCGGATCACGGGTTTCCAACATCAGGCAGAGAAATTCATCGCCGCCATAACGACAGATAGTGTCGTCGGTTCGAATGCTATTTCTTAGGCGGACGGCGATAGTCTGCAACACTCGGTCACCGGCATCGTGTCCGTGTGTATCGTTAATGACTTTGAACGCATCCAGGTCGACAAACATTACGGCTAGATTCCATCCATGGCGCTCCGCTTGCGCCAGTGCGTGTTTGAGACGATCCTCGAACAGTGCACGATTGGGTAATCCCGTGAGTCCATCGTGGAAAGCTGCATGGCGGGCTGCGTCTCCTTGCTCGTTGGCTGCTGCAAGCTGATGATCGAGCATGATCCGACCGCGAACCTCCACCTCAAGCGTACGGTTGACGGCCGCCAGCCTCTCTGAAACCTGCAACACCTTGTCTTCAACATCCGCGCTCTTCTCAATGGCAGTATGAACGGCAGGTATCAGCTGCTTTTGGTCCAGTTCGTGTTTGAGCACCGCATTTACTGTCGAGAGCTCCGCCGCCGCGTTCGCCACCAAACTTTTGGCGTGTTCGTTTTGGAGGAGCGCCTTGGCAAGTGCCGCAGCACCATCTTCGATTTCAGGCGGTTTTCTGTTCGGTGTGGATTTCATATTGGGCGTTGCCGATAACCATGTTGCATCAATATTTTCCCGTTGAATTATTTTTGGATTGTATAAATGAAGTTGCTGCGCGGTCGAGGTGCGTTTGTCTCATCCTCGTGTAGGTGAAACACGGCGGCGACGGCAAATGCGCAAGAGCGCGGTGATGTCAGAAAGGCTCTTTGCGTTAGCGTGCGCTGCGCTGAAACCCGTGTTTCCTCTGTTGCCGACGAAGCGGGCTGCGACGCTTTTGCTTTGGGCGGTGATCATGTTAATGCTGCTACTGACAATGACCGGCGTTGTATCGATGCGCGAGCGGAATGGCTAACCGCCGGGCTAACCGCCGCCAAAATCGCGATTTACGCGGAAACTCAAGCCAGTAACAGCGTTCGATTACGCTTCGCTGAAAATCCAACTGCCGCTTTGAGACTGGCTAGCATGGCAGCCTTGCATGTTCGCGTTCGCTCGGGCGAAAAGATGTCTCCGGAGAGGCCCATTCTAAAAATTTACGCGCTGTGTGCGTTACCGCACAGACGCGGGTCGACGAATTGCAGAAGATAAGTTTGATGCTCTTCTCTCCCTTTGAGCATCAGAAGACAGCGGTCATGCCCTCCCTATGGGCGCTTTGAGGTCGAAGCCCGGTAACGCCCCACGTTACCGGGCTTTTTTCGGGGCTTGGGATTGTCCACGTAAAGTTATCTTTTGCGATGGGTTCAACCACTGCTGGTGGTTTGAGGGTAAACAGTCCCAGTAGCTCCCAGTCGTGCATGACCAACCCGCGGCGAATCAACGATCGGAGGCGCCTGATTTCGGTGAGTTCTTCACTCGATTCGGCATAGCGCACGAGCCAGTCTTCGAGTGAAAATGCGCCGCACTGTCCTTGATAGGCGCACAGGTTGATCAGCATCTTGCTGTCGCCGCCGCAGTCGAGGCCAAAGTCGCAGGCTGCCAACTCCCAGGCCGCCGCTAGCGTCGTGGCGCGGACGGGGCCGTTGCCGTCGCCAAGTTGCAGCAGGGCCTCCCCGCGCGCCAGGAAAGAGCCGACGTCGCGAATCGCATGCGGATCGCCGCTGGCCAACAATCGCGTGACAATTTCGAACGTGCCAGCTTTGCTCTCGGCCAGATCGCGAAACAATAACGTCCGGGCGATTGCACGCAGATCGCCGTCCTGTGCTGCACCGTTGACCAGCGCGAGCACACGTGCAGGCGAAATTGATAAACCGTCAAATGGCGCGCATTGCCTGTTGCTGGCTTCAAACGCAGTCTCCCGAAGCTGCCTGTCCACTTGATCGGGTAAAGCGGCCTGCAAACGGCGGGTAAAGTCATCTCGCAAATTCACCATCCCGCTATGTGAAAGCGCGTAGCAATCTTCGAGTGCCATCGCGATGAAATATCGCGATTCGGCATCCAGCCCATCGGCCAAACCGGCGAGGGCGGGATCGTAATAGCGCGCCGGATCGCGAAGGGTCCAGCGGGCTCGATTGGTCGTCGGCAGCAAACGATTCGAGGGCTGCAGGCGGCCGCTGGAAAGTTCTGGTGCACCGCGCAGAGGCGTTGGGGCAATGGAACCGGGGCGGGCCAGCCACAGCAGGCATTGCAACAAGATAAGAGCCGCCGCAACTTGCAATAGCAGCGGTGCTCTTATTGCCAAGCCGGTTTCCAAAATGCGGCGATTCATCGCGGATACTCTCCAGGTCGTGACCGCTATGGGCCGATCAATCCCACGGCAACGTGGGCGACCATATCAGTGTACAACGCGAATGTTTCAGGAAGAATCTATGTTTGCTGGTTTTGGAAGTAGCAGACACGCTACCAGCGACATACCGGCCAGCACGACGCTGCCCAGCAGGAATGTGGACTTGACGCCGACGGTTTCCGCAATGGCGCCACCTGCCGCCATACCGATACCGATGCCACTGACGATGAAAGTTGCCGACCAAGTGAAGGCTTCGGTCGCGTATTTGTTCGGCGCAATACGTGTAATCAGCAGCGTCTGCGCAGTTAGTGCTGGCGCGATGAGCGTGCCGGCGAAGAAGGCGATCACCGCGAAGACAATAACCTGATCAACCCACCAGTGCAGCAACAGCGGGACCGCCATGAGGCCGATGGCGAGCGCGAATTGCCGCTCCAGCGAGGCCTTGGGATGCAGCACGCCATAGATTGCGCCGCCTACTGCGCTGCCAAGGGAATTGACGCCCAGCAAAATGCCCGCCAGCAGCGGCATGGCGAGGGCGGTAGCGAACGCCGGATAGCCGACCTCCAGAATGCCGAACGAGAACGTCAGTCCAAAGGTGACAATGAAGAGTCCCACCAGTCGCGGTTCTGTGAGCGGGCCAAGCAGGTGTCTTTCGATATGCGGCTCCTGCTGCCAGTATTTCAGCGCGGGCGTGAAGAGGAAAACAACGAATGCGAAAAACGAAACGATCACGGCTAATGCGAACGCCACTCTTGCGCCGAATTCGCTGATCACCAGTGCGATCAGCGCGGGGCCAACCGTGAAATTCAGCTCGATCATGATCGAATCGACTGAAAATGCCATGCGGCGATTGACCTCATCGGGAAAGCGATGGCGCCACAAGGTACGCGTCAAGACCGCGATGGGCGGCGAAAATGCGCCGGCACAGGCTGCAGCGACAATAATTACCGCCTGTGGCAATTTCAATGTCACGACCGTAAACAGCAGCGCGAGAAATATAGCGTTGAGGACGCCGGTGACACGCAGCGGCCAAAGCGGCCCGACGCGATCAATAATCCGACCGCAGATCGGCGCGAACACCGCCATCGAAACAAAATAGACGCCGACCACACTGCCCGCAACTTTGAAGTCCCCCAGCGCGTCACGCATGAACATCAGCATGGCCAGCCCCATCATGCCGACCGGCATGCGAGAGATCCAGGCGGTCAGAACCATCGCAGTCACATCCGGCTGGCGGAAAAATGCCGCGTAGGGTGCAAGGAATGGCACGACAATGCGCGCATACAGGCGCTTCATGCAGCGGCTCTCAGCAAGGCTTTAAGCAGGTGCTTTTTCGACAACCGCGATGGTCAGGCGCGAAACGCAGACGAGTTTGTCGGCTGCGTCGGTGATGCGAATTTCCCAAAGTTGTGTCGTCCTGCCACGATGAAGTGGCCGCGCAGTACCGATGACCCAGCCCTCGCGTACGCCGCGAATGTGGTTAGCGTTGATTTCCAAGCCAACGACGTTGTATTTCTTGGGATCCACGCAAAGGAATGCGCCGCTACTGCCCAATGTTTCCGCCAGAGCCACCGAGGCACCGCCATGCAGTAGCCCCATCGGCTGATGGGTGCGGTGGTCGACCGGCATGCGGGCTTTGATGAAATCGTCGCCCAGCTCGATGAACTCGATGCCGAGGTGATCGACCATGGTGTTTTTTGCGATGTTGAGTTCAGCCAGTGACGGCAGGTGATGCCAGATTGCGTTCGAGGTCATGTGGATTTATCCAAAGGGAACCAATCATACCTGCGTCGGCAATGCGCAGGAACACACGCGTAGATCGCCATTTGGCGCGCCAAGCCGGGGTAAAGTGTCCGGAAAAGCGCGCCAATATTAGAGTTTCAATCAGGAGCCACTAGACCCCCGCCGGCGCATTCCCAAGTCGTTTTACGCTGCCAGAACCAGCAACCGATTGGGTAACCTTCGCGTCACCGTAATACGCCACATCGCCGGAGCCCGCCACGCTGATCTTGAGGGTGTCTTTAGCCCACACCTTAGCGTCGCCCGAGCCTGCAATACTCACCTTTACATTGTTGGTGGCGAGTTTTTCGGCCTTGATATCGCCTGAACCGGCGATCTTGGCTTCCAGCGTGTTACTTTTGCCACCGGCCGTAAAATCGCCACTGCCTGCGATCGACACGATGACGGTAGCGGCGTCGAGGTTAGCAATTCGTACGTCGCCCGAACCGGCAATGCTGGTCTTGAGGGTCGTCACTTGCAGCGTGGCAGCCTGCACATCACCCGATCCAGCGACGGCGAGACTGTCGATAGACTTGACGTTGATGGTCATGCGCAGCGTCTTGGTGCTCACCGACATATTGCGATCCTTGAAGCGGATCTTCAGTTTGCCGTCGTCAATCACGGTTTCGATCAGTGGCAGGATGTTGTCATCGGTTTCGATGCTGATGCCTTCGCTGGCGCCCTGAATAATCTCCGCTTTGGCAGGGATGCTGAGCGAGATGCCGTTGAAGCCGGACACGGCGCGTGCCTCGGTTTTGATGTTGCCGGAACCAGATACTTTGGCGCCCCACGACCAATCCCAGGCGGTGGCAGGTGTTGCGGTGAGCACCAGTGCACCGACGAGTGCGAATGCCGAAAACTGTTTAGTAAATTGCATGATGGATCTCCGAAAGAGTTGGTTACCAGCGTGAGACGCGCCGGGATCACACTTTGGATTTGGTGACGACTATTTTTCGGCGAGGTCTCGACGGATTTGCATGGCCACCGCCAGCGCTTGCGCCTGATCAGCATCGCAAACCGTCACGTGACCCATCTTCCGGCCATCACGCGCCTGGCGCTTGCCATAAAGGTGCAAATGCGCGCCGGGATGCGTCAACACTGCCTGCCAGTCTGGTGCTGTTTCTTTATTGGTGCCGCGCCATATATCGCCCATCAGGTTCAACATCACTGCTGGCGTATGCAGCGATGGATCGCCTAGCGGGAGTTCGCACAGCACCCGAACCTGCTGCTCAAACTGTGAGGTTCGGCAGGCATCTAGCGTGTAGTGCCCGCTGTTGTGCGGACGGGGCGCGATTTCATTGACGAGCAGTTGCTCTTTCCCGGCGCCGCCGTCGACCACGAAAAACTCTACCGCCATGACGCCAACGTAATCGAGCTTTGCCGCGATTTGTGAGGCGATACCTTCTGCTTCCTTCGCCAGTGCCATTGAAACTCGTGCCGGGGCAATCGTCATGTCGAGGATGCCGTTTACATGCTGATTCTCGGCAATTGGAAATAGCGCAGTTTTACCGTCCGCGCCGCGCGCCAGCACCACAGAAATCTCTTTCACCAGTGGCACGAACTCCTCAAGCACGCAGAGCGCACCTTTCCAGTCGACCA
>JANMZU010000117.1:0-6012 GCA_031383585.1 Betaproteobacteria bacterium | reverse complement strand
AAATGACTGCGATCAAAAATCAGACGACAAGCAGTGGTAATTTTCAGCGCAATCACATCAAGGGCGATTTTTTCGTTCGCGCAAAAATCACGTACGAATTGCTCAAGATAGTATTTCGCATCGATCGCCTCGGCGTGGGCGCGGTCGCGCCGGTTGAGGTAAAGCACTTCCTGCACCATCCGATCCAGCCGATGTGCATTCGCCTGAATGATGGTGAGCAGACGCTGGTCGTCGGGACTTCGATCACTCACTTCGTGCAGCAGCTCTGCTGCATGGCTGATGCTCGATAGCGGGTTACGGATTTCGTGGGCGATGCTGGCCGTCAACCGTCCGAGCGCAACCAATTTCATCTGCTGCGCCTGCGCGCGGATGCGACCGGCGTCCTCAATGAAAATCACCGTCGGCGATGTGGCCTGATCGCCAATGGCGACAAAGCGCACCTGATAGTCGCGCTGCGTGCGCGCATCGCGGAACATCGCAAATATCCGGTTTGGTTCCTCGCGCCAATCGGCAAGCAATTTTGCCAGCGCCGGCGCTGCGTCGGAGAGGGAGCGCTCGTTGGCCATGTCCAAGCCGCCAATCAGACTTTCACTCTGGGAATTGTGCTGACGAATGACACCATGCTCATCCACCACCACGAAGCCGTCATGCATGTCGCGAATGACGAGTTCATTTATCTGCGCCAGATTGGCGAGGTCGACGCCACGCGCCGCGGCGACCTGCTCCGCGCCGCGCGCGTACTTGGCCAGTGTGAACCCCAGGCCGGCAATAACAAAATAGCTGCCGGCCAACATACCGGCTTGAAAATAGTCCGCGACTGATGCCTCGTTACGCAGCATTTGCCACGACTGCTCCAGCAGAATCGCGAGCGCCGCGACGGCGGCATGAAAAAAAGCGTGTCGCCCGCGGGCTACCAGGCCAGCAGTGGCGAGGCTAACCAGCAGAAGCAATCCGATACCACTCTTGATTCCGCCCGAGGCATGCATCAGCAGTGTCATGGCGATGACATCGAGCACCACCTGCCCGGCAAGGTGGTAGGGGACGCTCGGAATGCGTATCTGCGCTGCGGCCAATACGGCAGCACCTGCGAGCAAGTAGATCGCCAGAGTCCAGATGGCCATTGCCGGTGCTTGTGGACTCAATATCTGAAAGCGCTGAAATCCCCAGTACATCAGGCCGAGGATGACCGCGATAACGAGCCGGTAACGCGCAAACAACACCAGCATATGCCATACGGTGTCGACTGAAGGTGGCGAATTGAGCAGCAACGGCGAGTTACGCGCACGCCTTCGCGTTTCGATACTACCGGGCGAGTGTGCTGCAGAAGTCTGGTTCATTCAGAACAATTACACGCGATGCAGACAATGCGCGGGATCGTGGCAGCTGATATTGCCATCCAGCATCATACTTTCTGACTCTGGCATCAAGACGCCGCAGCGATGACACTTGACCATGTTTTCAGCCGCGGTGCTGGGCGATTTCTTCACTTGTTGCGAGGAGTCCTCTGCTGGTGGCGAAGCACCTCCGCCCTTCTTGCCGAAACCCTTGAAGAGCACCCAGCCCAGCACGGCGATGATGAAGAGAAAAACGATTTTTCCCATTTATTTTTCCGATTTTTTAAGCCAGTGGCTGCTCAGCTGATACTGGAGAGCGAGGAAACCTGTGGTGATTAAGCCATTTTGCAGTCGACTTCTCCTGACGCCGACTGGCCGCCCAATTGGGACCTGTCAGGCTATACCTGACCTCCTATCTTAGCGCAGATAGGTCAGCGGTTTTCTAGGCACCGGCAGGCGTTGCCCGCGCAGGTCGCTGTTCGCAGACTATTTTTCGACGAACGCGCGCTCGATCACAAAGTGTCCCGGCGTTTCCATATGCCCCTCGCGGTAGCCACGTTTCACCAGCAAATCTTTGGTGTCCTTGAGCATCTCGGGGCTACCGCAAATCATGACGCGATCGCTGTCGATGTCCAGTGCCGGCAAACCGATATCTGATGGCAATTTTCCGCTATCCATCAATGTCGTCACCCGCCCCTGATGGCGAAATGCTTCTCGCGTCACGGTCGGGTAATAAATCAGCTTTTCCCGGACCTGCTCACCAAAGAACTCATTGTTGGGCAGGTCATCGTTAATGACATGGTCATAGGCAAGTTCCGATACTTCGCGGCAGCCGTGAACCAACACCACTTTTTCAAACTGCTCATAGGTTTCTGGGTCTTTGATGACGCTCATGAAAGGCGCCAAACCGGTGCCGGTGGACAACAGGTAGAGCGTCTTGCCGGGCAGCAGATTTTGCAGGATCAAAGTGCCAACAGCTTTACTGTTCACCAGCAGGGTATCGCCAACTTTAATGTGTTGCAGGCGTGACGTAAGGGGGCCGTCAGGCACCTTAATGGATAGAAACTCAAGTTGCTCTTCATAGTTTGCACTGGCCATGCTGTAGGCGCGCAGCAGCGGCTTGCCTTCAACCTCGATGCCGATCATGGTGAATTGACCGTTGAGGAAACGAAAAGCGGGATCACGCGTGGTGGTAAAGCTGAACTGACGATCAGTCCAGTGGTGAACGCTCAGGACGCGTTCGCGAAAAATGGAGGCCATGGGATTACTTCAGAGAAAACGAATTGAGAAGGCGCGTCGATGCCGCAAAGCAGTGGCGGACAAATATTAAGTCGCCGGACACCAGCCACGGCCTGAATCTCCCCCAAATCCGCCGAGTTTGGTCGGGGTGAGAGGATTCGAACCTCCGGCCTCTACGTCCCGAACGTAGCGCTCTACCAGGCTAAGCTACACCCCGCTTTACGGTCTGTCGGTAAGCGCAAAAATTAGTACCGGCGCTCTACTGCGAACACGCACAATTGTAGCAGAGCCTCGCGATAAACGGAATCTGCGAGGTGTGCAATCGCTGCCTCAGCGGCCTTGGTCTCGCGGTGCGCTTGGGCGCGCGCATAGTCGAGCGCGCCGGTGGCGTAGATGGTTGAAATGACGGTTTCCATCTCATCGCGTCCGCCGTTTTCGATGGCGCGACGAATCGAGGCACGTTGCGCGTCGTCACCTTGCTTCAGCGCGTAGATCAAGGGCAATGTCGGTTTGCCTTCCGCTAGATCGTCACCGATATTCTTGCCGGTTTCGTCGATCTCGCCCGAGTAATCAAGCACATCGTCGATCAACTGGAACGCTGTTCCCAAATGCATCCCATAGTCGGCCATCGCTGCGACGTCGGCTGGCGCCGCGCCACCCAGAATGGCGCCAACCCGGCAGGCCGCTTCAAACAATTTCGCGGTTTTGAACCGCACCACTTTGAGGTATTTTTCTTCGTTGGTATCGGCGTCGTGGATGTTGAGCAATTGCAGCACTTCGCCCTCGGCGATTACATTGGTCGCCTCCGCGAGCACTGCCATTACCGGCATCGAACCCACGCCCACCATCATCTGAAAGGCGCGAGAGTAGAGAAAATCGCCGACCAGCACAGCCGCGGCATTGCCGAACTCTGCGTTTGCCGTATTGCGGCCACGCCGCAAACTTGATTCGTCGACAACATCGTCGTGCAGCAGCGTTGCGGTGTGAATGAACTCGATAACGGCCGCAATTTCCAGCATGTCCGCTTTGGCGGCTGCAAAATGATTGCCCGCCAGCAATACCATTGCGGGTCTTAGCCGCTTGCCACCGGATTCAATGATGTAATGGGAAATCTGGTTGATCAGAACGACTTCTGAAGACAAGCGCTGCCGGATCAGCGTGTCAACGGCGCTCATATCGTGAGTAATTACGCCGCGGATTGCGTCGAGACTGATGGGGTTGTGCGGGAGATTCATGAGTTTTCGCGGGAGTGACTCGGGTGTATCGCAATGAAACAGTATTTCTTGCCGTCGTTCGTGCCTTAAAGCCCTGTTTCGATGCACGAAAGTGAGGAAACAAAACCATAAACGGTTTGACGGTGCCGCCAAAGGCCAGTATCATAGCGGGTTCCGTCGACAGTCGATGGGAAATTAACGTAATTTATTGGAGTTTAACCATGTATGCGGTCATAAAAACCGGCGGGAAGCAGTATCGCGTCCAGGCTGGTGAAAAACTTAAAATAGAACAGATACCGGCAGACGTGGGCTCGCAGATTGTTTTGGATCAGGTGTTGATGCTTGGGTCGGGTGAAACCGTTTCCATTGGCACACCCCTCCTTGCAGGTGCGCAAGTCTCGGCTACCGTTTTATCTCAGGGTCGTGCGGACAAAGTCCGCATTTTCAAAATGCGCCGTCGCAAGCATTATCAAAAGCGTCAGGGCCATCGCCAGAATTACACCGAGATTCAAATCGGTGCCATTACGGCATAAGGAGATAGACAATGGCACATAAGAAAGCAGGCGGCAGTTCACGTAACGGCCGCGACTCAGAATCAAAACGCCTCGGCGTTAAGACGTTCGGCGGCGAGTTGATCCCGGCAGGTTCGATCATCGTCCGTCAGCGCGGCACCCAATTCCACGCCGGTGACAACGTCGGTATGGGCAAGGACCACACCCTGTTCGCACTCAAGGACGGTCACGTCAAGTTTGCCGTCAAGGGCGCACGCAGAGTTCGCACGATCAGCATCCTGGCTGTGTAAGGTTCAGGGCGCAGTTCAGCAGGTTCCAAGGAAGGCCCCGGTGAGTTTTCTCCGGGGCTTTTTCATTTCATGCCGGGCGAAATCGGCATGGCAGAAAGCTAAATAGTTCAAATGAAATTCATCGACGAAGCACGTATCGAAATTCACGCCGGCGACGGTGGCCGCGGTTCGTCATCGATGCGCCGCGAAAAGCATATCCCCAAGGGTGGGCCCGACGGTGGTGACGGTGGCCGCGGCGGCAGTATCTTTGTGGTGGCTGACAAGGACATCAATACGCTGGTCGATTACCGCTTTACGAGAATCTTTCGCGCCAAGGATGGCGAGCAGGGCCGTGGCGCAGGCTGCACCGGACGTGGCGCAGACGATATCAGGCTGCGCGTGCCGGTGGGCACAGTAATCAAGGATCTGGCAACCGAGCAGATGGTTGCGGATCTCACTCACGATGGCCAGTTTGTCGAAGTCGCGAAAGGCGGTCATGGCGGTCTTGGCAATTTGCATTTCAAATCTTCGACCAACCGTGCGCCACGTCAGTTCACGCCGGGTGGCGAAGGCGAAACCAAGGAGCTGTATTTTGAGCTGAAAGTGCTCGCCGACGTCGGCTTGCTCGGTATGCCCAATGCGGGTAAATCCACTTTCATTCGTTCGGTTTCGGCGGCGCGGCCAAAGGTTGCCGACTACCCGTTTACGACATTGCATCCCAATCTGGGCGTGGTGCGCGTAAGCGACAACCGCAGCTTTGTGATTGCCGACGTACCCGGACTAATCGAAGGGGCGGCTGAAGGCGCCGGCCTGGGTCACCAGTTTCTGAAACACTTGCAGCGCACAAATCTGCTGCTGCATCTGGTCGACATTGCGCCGTTCGATCCTGAGACCAATGTCGTGAAAGAGGCGAAAGCAATCATCAACGAGCTCAAAAAATACGAGCAGGCGCTATTCGACAAGCCGCGCTGGCTGGTACTGAACAAGTCCGATCTATTGGATGCGCCGGAAGCGGAAAAGCGTGTGAAAGCGATCATCAAGGGCCTCAAATGGAAAGGACCGCATTTCACCATATCCGCGATGAAGGCCGACGGCTGCAAGGAGTTGACGTTTGCGATCATGGATCATTTGGACACCGTTAAAGCGGCCACTGTGGCTGACGAGACGTGAAGATAATATAAAAAGGCCAGCACTGATGCGGCTCTTCGAGCATTTTGTGCCTGCGCACCGCACCGATGCTAGCACTTCATTTTCTGCACGCGACTGATCATGCAAAACGCCAAACGAGTTGTCATCAAGATCGGTTCCACCCTGATCACCAACAACGGCGCCGGCGTTGACCACGCACTCATCAAGGACTGGGTCGAGCAGATTGCGGCACTGAACAAAAACGGCGTTGAAATACTGCTCGTTTCCAGCGGCGCGATTGCCGAAGGCATGAAAC
>JANMZU010000115.1:0-2717 GCA_031383585.1 Betaproteobacteria bacterium | reverse complement strand
TCCGGGGCCGCTACCGTGGTGACTGCTGACACCTTTGGCACCGTGCGCAGTCGTGCCGACATGCCGGGCACACTGTCGATGCCTCGGGCAATGTGACGAGCTAATTCCTTCACCGAGCCAGAATGGGAATAGAACAACACCAAAACATCAGACATGAAGAATCCTCAATATGAGTGGGTATTATACGTAGTGACTATTGACCGTTGAACCTAGAAACCTCAGTTGGACGGGTGAGAGTGTGCGTTTTTGCGGCTTTCTGGCAAGGCGCGACGACGACGCAGGCTTCACCCTGCTAGGAGGAGGGCGCACCACTGGTGTGCCGTAACAGCCAGGGAGCCGCAAAAGCGCGCAATCGCGCCCGTAGCGTTCTCAGCAAACGGATGAACGTTAAAAAAGCGTCAGAACCAATAGCCACGAGGCTTTCCGAACACTTACAAGCGATCAACTGAGGTTTCTAGGTTTAATGAAAACTACCGTCCAACATACCCTTGAATATGCCCACTTCGTGGTGCGCAGATTCGTTGAAGATCGCTGTCTGATGGTGGCGGGCAGTCTCACGTATACGAGCTTGCTGGCGTTGGTACCGCTGTTCGCGGTGACGCTCACGTTGACCGCGCAGGTGCCGCTGGTACGCGATTTCATCATGGACGTTAAAGCCTTCATCCTGAAAAATTTTCTGCCGGACCTGGCAGACCGCATGGTCAGCGTCTATATGGAGGAGTTCGCGCAAAATGCCGCCCAGCTAACGGTCATCGGCTTGGCAATCATCCTGGCCACGGCGATCGCATTGATGTTTACCATCGACAATGCGTTTAACGACATCTGGCGCACCAAGCAGCGCCGCTCGTGGTGGAAGCGCCTCGCGGCCTACTTGTCACTGCTGAGTTTTGGTCCATTGCTCATCGGTGCCAGCCTCTCGGTGACTTCCTATGTGGTTCATTTGACACGTAAGTTTGACCGCGTTTTGCCGATAGTTGAGGACGGGTTGTTGATGATCATTCCGTTCGGATTGACCATGCTCGCGCTGGTGCTCGCCTATCGTGCCGTGCCGAACCGCTATGTGCCGAACCGGCATGCCGTAATCGGCGGTTTGTTCGCTGCGCTGCTGTTTGAGGTGGTCAAATACCTGTTTGTGGCGTACATCATCAGCGTCCCGACGTACAGCCTCGTTTATGGCGCATTTGCGAGCTTGCCCATTTTCCTGCTGTGGCTCTTCTGCTGTTGGCTGGTGGTGCTCATCGGCGCGGAGGTCGCCGCAACACTTTCATATTTCGGTCATGTGCCGGTGTACAGAAGCACCCACGTTATCGGCGGCAATCCACCGTCAGTGAGAATGCGTGATGCCGCCCAGATTATCGATACGCTGGCGCTAAGTGCGGTGCCGTTGGCATTCAACGCGCTGCGTCTGCGCGCCACCATGCCGATCGATACGGCTGAAGACGTTTTGCATGATTTGCTGGGCGCAAAAATTGTCGCGCGCGCAGCCGGTGGCCGGTATGAACTGTTGTCCGCCAGAGAAGACATCCGTGAGGAGGATATCCGATCTGCAGTCGGCGCCGATTAGCGTTGGGAAACTAGTGCCTCTACAGGCTACGATTTTTGAAACTGGAACAGGTCGAAACGAGAGGTGCGTTCAATCAACGTCGTCGCGCGAACATTGGTCAATTCGTCGTGATGGCTCAGTTCGAATTCACGCAGGTCCGAAAAGGTATCGGTAAGGGACAGCAAGGTATCGTTGTCCCAATCAACGGCGGTATTGAGCAGTAGCAACGCTGGCATCGGTTTACCGCCGCCGCCGATGGTTGGCTCAATGGTGATGCTAGCTGCAGCCGGAGAAATCAGTTCGACGCCAAACTCCAGCGCGTTTCCTTCGAGCAATGTCAGCCAGCGCACGACGCCGATATTCCAGGTGCGCCCGCCAACGAAACGTACTCCGACCACTTCGCCGACCGTGACCCCGACATTGCCACCGGATTCGCGGTGCAGTCGCAGACCGTTCGCGCTTTGATTGAGCACATGCCATAGTTCCACGCCGATCATTTGCGACATTGGATCCTGCGGAATCTTTAGCAGCGGAATGGTGTCGCCATCGCGAATGGCGCGGGCATCGGCTTCCGGGTCCTCGTTGATTGCCAGATCGGTGAAGTACGCAATTGCTTTGATGCCGCCGCAGAGGGCAATGGATGAGTCCGCCGGATTGCGACGCGATTGGCGCTTGGGTGGGTCACCCCACAAGCGCACCAAGCGTTGCTGCAAATCGGTCATGTCGTGCATGGCACGGCTTTTAGCGGCGGTACTTCCGCCTGGCCCAGTCTGGGTACGTATCCGCTGCTGCAATTTGTCGACCAACTTGGTCGGGTCAATCAGGCGCAATACCTGGCCCGACGGCGGCGGATTTCCCTGAATAAGCACTTTGGGAGGCAGATCACCGTCGAGTGCGACGACGAATAATCGTTGAAGATTCAGTCCTTCGTTGCTGGTGCGGAGCTCGATGAGCCCACGGTTTTGCTTGAGTATTTCCTGAACTTTATCGACTTCCTTGAACATCAATCGGTACGGGTCCGCAAGGGCAATCATCATCACGTCGCTGTACAGGTCCTGCATTGTCGCTTTGGATTCAGGGTCAATAACGTCGCTCAATATCGCCTGCTCGTCTGCGTACAGGTACAACGAGTGCAGCTCCTGCCAAACCCCGATCGGACAAGGGTGGTATGTCT
>JANMZU010000090.1:0-4098 GCA_031383585.1 Betaproteobacteria bacterium | reverse complement strand
CAAACTACCCGTCTCAAACCCGGTCTTGAACCAGCGTACACGCTGCGCCGACGAACCGTGCGTAAACGAATCCGGCACCACTACGCCTCGCGATTGCTTTTGCAGCATGTCGTCTCCAATAGCATTGGCTGCCTTTAGCGCTTCATCAACATCGCCCGGATCAAGAAACGGTTTGGCCTTGTTGGCGTGATTGGCCCACGCGCCAGCAAAGCAATCAGCCTGCAGCTCGACACGCACCGAAATCTTGTTGAAGTCCGCCTTTGATAAGCGGTCGCGCATGGCGTCGGTCTTGTCAGTGATGCCAGTGAGCTTTTGTACATGGTGGCCGATCTCGTGCGCGATCACGTAGGCACGTGCGAAGTCGCCACCGGCCTTGAAGCGTTGTTCCATTTCGCGGAAGAACGCCATATCCAGATACACCTTTTGATCGCCGGGGCAATAGAACGGCCCCATCGCCGCCTCGCCCGCGCCGCAAGCGGTGCTGGTTCTGCCGGTAAACAATACCAGCGTCGGCTTTTGGTATTGGCGGCCCATCTGGGTGAACATTTGCCCCCAATTGTCTTCTGTCTTGGCGAGGATTTTACGCATCTCGGATTTGAGCGCCGCGTCGGGGTCGCGCGCTGGATCGATAGGTTTCGATGGTCCCTGCGTGGCAGGCCCTTGCACTTGTTGCGCGACGTTGATCAAAGTCGAGGGATCAATACCCAGAAAATAACTTGCCACCAGCGCGATCACCACCCCTCCCACGCCGAGGCCTCCCATGCCTATCCCGCTACTGGCCCCTCTTCGGTCATCAACGTTGTCGCTTTCGCGCTCGTCATCAAGTTTCATATCCCAAACCTCCAGGTTTTTTGCGCGACAAACGCGCCTGCAATGGCGAAGAATACTCCCAACGGACTACGAGACCATGAGAACTTTGGCTGATTTCGTGTAGTGCTTCATCTGATAACGCCGGCACACGCCCAACTTCACATGGCCGCCAAATTCAACCAAAAAGGAATTGCCAGCATGCCTGCCAGCGTGCTGACGGTGACCGCTTGGGCCACAAGCGGCCCATCCCCACCCATGCGAACCGCCAGCACATAGGCGGACGTTGCTGTCGGCAGCGCGGCCAGCAAAATCACCATATCGAAAAATACGCCCCTCACGCCGAGCGCACGTGCGGTCAATATCGCAGCAACCGGCATGGCGATCAATTTGACTGCCGTGAAATAGCTGATGAGTCCGGCATTCTTGCCGACGTTTTTCAATTCCAGCGCGGCGCCTACGCACAGCAATCCGCAAGCGAGCGATGCCGCACCCATGCGCGAGATCAGCATCTGCGCCACCTCAGGCAACGGTAAGCCCGAGAGCGAATACAGCACGCCACCGACCGTGGCGAGAATCAGCGGATTCTTGACCAGCTCTTTCCACAGACTTGCCTCGCTGTGCTTCGCAAGCGCCCAAACGGAGGCGATATTGCATATCGGCACTACCAGGCCAATGATGATGCCGAACGCGGCAATTCCGGCTTCACCGTGCAATCTGCCGGCGATAGCCAGGCCGATGTAGGAATTGAAGCGAAACGCGGTCTGAAACCCCGACGCAAACGTCTTTTCCGTGGGCTTGAACAGCGGTTTGGCCAGCCAGGCGAGGAGGATGCCAACGAACACGATAACGACCGCCGTCTTGAGTGCTGGGGCGGCAGCGACAAAATCGATTTTTGTCTTGGCGATGGAATTAAACAGCAGCGCCGGAAACAGCACAAAGTAAATCAGTTTTTCCAGACCACCCCAAAATCCGCGGCCCCAATCGGTGATGCGATTGAGGAAAAACCCGAAGAGAATAAGCGCGAAATCGGGGATGAGCAGCACGGCCAGGGACATGCCTCTATTTTAGGAGCTTTCAGCCCGCTCAGCGTGACAGACTTGGCATTGTCGCCTGGCTTCAATGTAGACACCGCTGTCCATCAGGCAGACAATTCTCAACGCATAATCGAGCTCGTCTATTGCAAATCAGGAACCCATCATGAACTGTAAAGCCTCGACCGGGCAATGGCTTGTTACGCTTACCGCTGGATGCTTTCTGCTGGCTGCCAGTGTGGATGGCGGCGCGAGCGGCCCCAATCTCGACGAGGGTTTGTCGTCATCACGACTCAAGTCGCTGAGCGAGGAAATCTACCGCGACGTCGCCAGTGCCCGGCTTCCCGGTGCGGTGCTTTTGGTTGCCCGCGATGGCCAGCTCGTTCATGCCGAATCCATTGGCAAACTAGATCCAAAGTCAGCCGCTCCAATGCGGCGGGACGCTATCTTCAGGATTTACTCGATGACCAAACCGATCGTCTCGGTGGCGACCATGATGCTGGTTGAGGAGGGTAAATTTTTCCTCGCTGACCCGGTCGCCAAATACCTGCCGGAGCTTTCAAACTTGAAGGTAGGCTTGGAACAAACGAGCGCCGATGGTACGAAAATATTGACGAACGTCCCCGCTGCACGCGCCATGACAATCCATGACTTGCTGCGACACACGGCCGGATTAACCTACGGATTCGAGGGCAAATCCCTGGTCAAAGATGAGTACAAGAAAAATCGGATTGATGGCGCAGACGTGCCC
Source organism: Betaproteobacteria bacterium (assembly GCA_031383585.1). GTDB lineage: Bacteria > Pseudomonadota > Gammaproteobacteria > Burkholderiales > Usitatibacteraceae > UKL13-2. Next base: position 1,506 of record JANMZU010000090.1, on the reverse strand, counting down.
AGTGCTGATTGGATAGCCAAGCTGGCCGAGTTGCCTTTGCAATCCCAGCCCGGCAGCAAATGGGAGTACAGCGTCGCCACCGATGTATTGGGTGTGTTGCTCGAGCGCGTGTCCGGCCAATCACTTGAGGCGTTGCTCGCCGCACGTATTTTTGGCCCACTCGGCATGAAGGACACGGCATTCTCGGTCGCAACTTCGAACCACGGCCGGATCGCGGAGCCTTTTGAAATCGATCCCGTTTGGAAGATCCAGGTCAACTTGAATGCTGTCAGGAAGCCGCCGCCGCGATATTCGGGCGGCAGCGGTGCCGTATCCACGGCCGATGACTATTTGCGCTTCGCACAGATGCTGCTTAACGGTGGTGAACTCGATGGCGTGCGAATTCTGTCACCGAAAACAGTGCACTTCATGCTGGCGGATCACCTCTCGGGTGTACGCGCAACGCAGCCAGCGGGTAGCGTTTCTCCGGGGCCGCGCCCGGGTTACGGTTTCGGGCTTGGCTTTGCAGTTCGATCGGAGATTGGCGAAGCCAGCACGCTTGGCTCAGTTGGCATTGCCGACTGGAACGGGCTCGGCGGGACCAATTTTTGGATCGATCCGAAAGAAAAATTGGCTGTTATCTGGATGGCGCAAGCGCCCGGACTGCGTCCGCATTACCGACAACTCCTTCCAAACATGGTCTACGGGGCGATGATGAAGTGAGGGCCTCGACATCACAAACTGCCGTCTCATCTATCCCGTGCCGATTCGTCAGTGGCCAATGGCGCCATCGATAAAGAGTAGCTAACTGCCGCCAGCGAGTCGTTCCAAATCAGCCATCAGCGATGCAGGAATATCGACTCCCTCGTTTGCGCTCACGTCTGCAATTGCCGCACGACGCACACCTGGAAGACGCACGCCCTCTTCGGCAAGCATGGCGGCCACCAGTGTTTCGATGCGCGCAAAAAATACTTCGCGACCGGCGAGCGCATCCGGATCGATCACCAGAAATGCCTGACCGATTCGTGGCCGGTTGCCTTCGTCGACGAAAAATGAATCGGCCTCGAAGCCGAACGCGGCACCTGTCAATGCGCAGCACAGCAGCTCGACAATCATGGCCAGCATTGCGCCCTTCACGCCGCCGGCGGGCATCATTGTTCCCTCCATGCCGGCCTTCGGGTCGGTGGTGGGTTTGCCGTCCTTGTCGAGCGCCCAGCCGAGCGGGATAGACTCACCTTTCTTGGCTGCGATCATGAGCTTGCCGCGCGCCACTTCAGAGAGCGACAGGTCAATCAGAATCGGCGACTCGTGTTGGCGCGGAAACGCGGCGGCGATCGGATTGGTGCCGAAAATGCCGCGCTTGCCGCCCCACGCAGGCATTGCGCTGGGTGAATTGCCAAACGCGAGGCCAACCATACCCGCTGCCGCAACGCTTTCGACGTGATATGCCGCTGCGCCGAAGTGATGGCTGTTGGTCACGCCGACAAAACAGGCGCCTGAGACCGTGGCACGCTTTATCGCCTCCGT
>JANMZU010000079.1:0-2942 GCA_031383585.1 Betaproteobacteria bacterium | reverse complement strand
CAGCAAATGCAACCTGCGCTCGGCTCGGGTGGCGGCAACGTAAAGCAGTCGCGTAATCTCCTGCCGCGCCTTTTCGCGCTCCTGAAGCACCACATAGCGATAGATCGAGTCGGCCTCAATATCTTCTTCTGCGCCGGTTTCGCGAACCGGGGCCAACAGCAATTCGCGATGGCCTGACTCGGCGTTCGGCTGCTCTGTCCAGACCATCAGTTTCTTGTCGTCGCGCCTTGGTGGTCGATGCAAGCCGGGCACAATTACCGTATCAAATTCCAGACCCTTGGCTTTGTGGATGGTCATGATTTGCACAGACGGCCTGGCCTCCGTGCCGGACGTGTTGGCCTTGCCCGCGTAGAGCTTGTCAACGCGATTCAGCAGCGCGTCCACATCGACCAACTGCCCGCCACTTGCCTGCGCCTCCGCTTCGGACTCCAGCAAATCAAGCAACCTGGCGACATCACTCAAATCATTCTCATCGTGCAAGCACGCCGGGCCGCGAAGCGCCAGCCAGGTGCTTTCGACGGCCTCTCGCAGCGGCAGGCGTCGACGCTGCGATATGCGCGTCGTCAGTACTTCGCGAATGTTCGCCGCCCTTGCCTGACCGTCCGCCGACATCGATGCAACTCTGGTGGCGTCATTTAGCAACTCCCAAACCGTCCGATCGTCCGGCTTGAGGGTGCCGTCGATGGGGTTGGCGCCATCTGCAAGACTCGTCAGGTCTGCCAGCGTCAGCCCGCACCATGGCGCACGCAGCATCGCAAACCAAGCGATACGATCAGCCGGATGCAGCAACGCACGGGTGAGGGAAATCAGATCCTGCACCACGGGGCGCGTTCTCAGCGGGTCAATGTCGACGGCGAGATAGTCGATACTTGCAGCTTTCAATGCCGGCACGATCTCACGCAGATGGCCACGATTGCGCACGAGGATCGCAATCATTGCTTCGGGTTTTTCGAGACGGGTAGACACGATGATGGTGACGATTCGCTGCGCTTCTTGTTCGTCGATTGACGGTCCGGGTTCTATATCCTCCGCGTCTGTCGGGCGCTTGTGCAAGGTGTGCATTTCTACCGCTTGCTGAGACAGAGCAAGCCCTGCGTCGTTACGGTCAGCCGCGAACGCAACACTGGTCGAATAAGGCACCGCGCCGACACTGACGTTTTCCTCATCCGGCATCAGCGCGCAAAATGACGCGTTCACCCAATCTACGATCCCCGAGTCGGAGCGGAAATTCACGCGCAGCGTTAGCGGGTGCATGCTAACGCCACCAACGCCTTCTCGCCAGGCGCGCGAAAACAAACTGACTTCGGCTTCACGAAAACGGTAGATCGACTGCATTGGGTCGCCAACCAAAAACAGCGTCCTGCCGTCGCCTTCACTCCAGCCCCGCGTCAATTTCTCCAGCAACTCAAACTGGGCAAACGACGTATCCTGAAATTCGTCGACCAGCAGATGACTGATTCGATAATCGAGTGTAAGGGCCAGATCCGTGGGGGCATCGTCTTGCCCCAGCGCACGCGAGGCCGCCGCACCGATCTCGGTGAAATCGCATTGGCCGTGCTGGCCGAATACCCGCCATAACATTGCCGTGGCGTGCGGCAGCAATCGCACGATGGCGCCTAGCACCCGCCACTGATTTTCGCTGTAAGAGGCGGCGGGAAGAGCGCGCAATCCGTGCAGCGCGATTGCGACGGTATTGGTCGCGGCTAAGCCAGCATCGTCATCAGCCAACGTTTGGAGCAGCACCGTCATACGATTCTTCTGCGCCGTGAACCGTAATTTTTCTTCCTTGTTGGTGCTGGTCGGAAAGCCCTGCCGCTTGTCGACGCGCTTTCGCCAGGCGCCTTCCTTGGTCAGTAGCAGGTCAGCGAGAGCCAGCCACGCCGGGAGGGCTGAAGCGTCAGCATCGGGGAACGCCGCTATGTCGTCAAAAACTGAAGGCCCAATATCCATGCGGTCTTCGGCCAGGTTTTGGCCTGCAATCCGCGCCAGCGCTAGAGTTTCTGCTTCCAGCTCTTGCGGATACGCTGCAGCAACGTGCACCACTGATAGTGCTCGTACCCGCGCCAGCGTTGCCTCCAGCGTTTCTCGCTCGTGCATTTGTCGCAGATTGCGCAGCCAGTGGTCGCGCGAGCGGAGGACATCGGCGAGCAGGCTTTCGGTCACTGCCATATTGTTGTCGAGATGCGTGAGCAGCGTGGCGACGTCTGCGGCGACTTCGTCGCTATCGCCGTCGTTCACCCGCCCAAGCAATTCCTGTGCGGCCTCGCGGTAGAGCGCGCTGGCATCGTCGACGCTTTCCGGCTGCGCACCGAAGCGCGCCAGCAGCGGCATCTGCCGGGTAATTGAGGCATTCAGTGAGTCGATGGTCTGCATGCGCAGCCGCGATGGCTGGCTCAGGATCTGCCAGCCGCACTCGGCATCGCGCGCAAGCACCGCCGCTGCCAGTCGCTGCGTCACGTCGTCTGCGCCGTCAGCAGCTTGCGCCGACATGAACGCGTCCATCACCCGCTGTCGCATTTCGGCCGCTGCTTTGCGAGTGAACGTGATCGCCACGATTTCTTCGGGCTCCGCGACGCGTGCCAGCAATGCGAGATAGCGCTGAATGAGTAGCCGCGTTTTGCCGGAACCCGCCGGCGCGCGCACGATGAATGATCGGCTGGTGTCTAGCGCGTGTTCGCGCTCGGGGTTATCGACCACGCTCAATGTGTCAGGGCTGGTCATCGATGGGCTCACCGGCAGCGTCGAGAGTCGCGCTTTCGTCAGCGACACTTGGCCGACTCAACTCAGAAATCCTGCACAGATTTTGCAAGTCGCACTGCGCGCAGGTCGGGGCGCCGTTTTTCGGGTCTACCTGGTTCGCACCATTGATGAAATCCGTTGCTAGCGCGTGTAGCGAGCGTTCCCACTCTGCCGTCAGCACATCCCACGACACGTAGCCCTTC
>JANMZU010000075.1:0-5559 GCA_031383585.1 Betaproteobacteria bacterium | reverse complement strand
TCGCTGGGCTGGGGCAGATCCTGGAACAGGCCCGCCTTGCTCGCCACATCTTCTTGGTCCATTGGTTTCGTCATGCACTTTTGACAAGCCAGTCGTCGGAGAGTTCAAGGAGTTTCGAGAAAAACTCTCACTCTCTCAGCCCTTCTGGACCGTCATGAACCCTTGATTGATCTGAGCCTCGCTCAGTTTGAGCATGGATAGTGACGTTCCAAAGGAACTCTATTTCCGTAGCTTGAACGGCACAGGGGACCATTGCTTGGACATGGGTATGAGAGTCGCCGCTCTGGCAAACCAACTAGCCCCCAAGCAATTCTTCGAAGATAACCCTGCAATAAGGCATACTGGCCTTTGAAAATCTGCTGTGTCAAGCATAGCTTTCATTTTTCTTATCGGTATCCGTGCCAGTTTGGCGGTGGTTGGCAATGTCCGGCAAGACGCTTCGGCGGCATGGGCGAGATCTTCTACGACCTCAAACGTCGGCACACTCAAGCAAATGATCAATCTCCAACAGGGCACAAGAAACAAAAATTGCTGAGACTCGGGTTTGTCGGACAAACCCGAGGCGAATCACCATTTCGGTATTTTTTTCATTCGCTGGATGAAGTGCAAGGGAGGTTTGGGAACGATGCAGTGGCTGAGTCGGTTGCCGGTTTGGGGGGTCTATCTGACCAGCTTCCTCGCTTTGGACTGGCTCAGCTATCACTGGGCAATAGAGCCGCTGGCGATTTCGCTTTGGAACCCGCAGTCCGCGTTAAGTCTGTTTCTACTGTTGCGGTACGGTTTGAAACAGTGGCCAGCGCTTTTTGTGGCGGCGTTGCTGGCGGAGTTGGTGGCACGCGAAGCGCCGGTTTGGCCGGCCTATGCATTGCTCTCTTCGGCGCTGTCGACGCTGGCTTATTCCGCCATTGCCGCCTTGCTCATGCGTGTCGGACGGCTCGATCTCGCCTTTCGCAGTATGCGTGATCTGGGCTGGTTGACGGCGGTCGCGGCAGTGGGAACCCTGGTGGGTGCGGCGGGTTCTGTGACACTTTATCTGGGCGCTGGCGCCATCCCGCCGGAGAGATGGCTGGGAAACGTGACCCGCAATTGGTTGGCGGATCTGGTCGGGATTTTGGTTCTGCTACCGCTGCTCTTGCGGTTGTTTGCCGATCGGCCTCGATTGTTCAAGTTCCGGCCCGATCTGGAACGGCTGGCGCAAATCGCCAGTATCGGGATCGTGCTGTGGATTATTTTTGGACTGGAGGTATTTGATGTCCAGAAGCGCTTTTATCCGCTGTTCGTGCCGATGGTCTGGATTTCGATGCGTCATGGTATCTGGGGGGCCATCATTGCAAATTTTCTGACGCAGGTAGGGCTTGTGTTGGCGATGTTGTGGAGCAACGAGTTGGCATCGACGGCAATTGATGCTCAGTACATGATGCTGACGCTGACGGTTACCGGCTTGTTGCTGGGCATGGCGGTGACTGAGCGGTGGCAATTGCGAAAGGTCTTGAGTTTGCGCGAAGTTGAGTTGAATCAGGCGTTGCGCTTTGCCGGGGCTGCCGAAATGACTTCGGCGCTGGCCCACGAACTCAACCAGCCGCTGGCGGCGATCTCCAACTACGCGCGAGCGTGTCAGATGATGGTGACGGAATCGGCCCTAGTGCACCCATTGCTGGCGGAGACAATGGCAAAAGTAGTGCGCGAGGTGGAGCGCGCAGGTGAGTCGGTGCATCGCTTGCGAGAGTTTTTTCGCTTTGGCGTATTGCGGCGCGAACGGCTCGCGATGAGCGCGCTATTGAGTGAGGTCGCGCGTGTGTTGGAGCCTCACTGTATGCGCCATGACGTCGCCATCCTTTTTCGTATTGGTGTGGGTTTGCCAGCGGTTGGGGTCGATCGTGTGCAGATCGAGATCGTGCTGCACAATCTCCTGCTCAATGCGATCGAGGCCTTGGCCGTGAGCGAAGGGTCACAGCGTGAAGTGCTGCTGGAAGCGGCTGTGTTCGAGGAAGATGCGGGCTGGGTCGAAGTGGCAGTGCGGGATTTTGGACCCGGCGTGCAGGCGGATCTGGCCGAAGGCCTGTTTCATGCCTTTGCCACCACCAAGACCGAGGGCATGGGGCTGGGGCTGGCGATCAGCCGCTCGCTTGTGGAGGCCCATGGTGGCAGGTTATGGCTGGATGATTCGGCGAGACCCGGCGCGAGATTTTGTTTCACCATACCGACGGACGAGAATCGTGGCTCCATCGCTGAAGAAGTCTGAACCGAGCGTTTTCATCGTGGACGATGATGCGGCAGCGCGCGATTCGCTGGCACTCCTGTTGAGCCTGAAGGGTTACCGCACCCTGGCCTTCGCCCGTGCCGAGGACTTCCTGGCCACATTTAGGGAGGAGTGGCGTGGTTGCCTGCTGGTCGATGTGCGTATGCCGGGCATGGATGGCCTGGCTCTGCAACGGGAACTGAAGCTGCGCAACGTCGCCCTGCCAGTGATCGTAATGACCGCCCATGGTGATGTCGCCACGGCGCGCCATGCATTGCGGGCCGGCGCAGTAGACTATCTAGAAAAACCACTTGATGACCATGTCCTGGTGGCGGCGATCGACGAAGCACTCGCTTTTCGTGTCGTGACCGGCGCGATTCCGCAGAGAGATGATTTTTCGCGCCTGACGCCGCGTGAGCGCGAGGTGATGGAAATGCTGGTGGAGGGTTTGGCAAATCGGGAGATTGCTGTCCAACTCGATATCAGCCCGCGCACCGTCGAAGTCTACAAGGCCAGGCTGATGGAAAAATTGAATGTGAAGGGTTTAGCAGAGCTCATTCGCTTGGCGCTTCGCCCCCCTTCTATCTTCTAAGTGGTAGATTAATCCCGGTTTTCGATAGCCCGTAAGGGCAGCCCCCTACGGCAGCTGCCGAATTGTGGGTACGGTTTGTTCTACCTACGATGCCTCCATACCGCAGCATCTTGCTGCTTTATGAAGGTGACTCATGAGCAACTGTAGAAATCGAAGCAACGGGCTGATGGTTGTCAGCGCACTGGCGATGTTGGCGTTACAGGTGTCCGCCCCGGCACAGGCTGGGTTGATCGTCACGAATGGCCCCTACGCTTTCAGTGGTTCCGCCAGCGTTACCGATACCAAGGCAACCCAGGGTGCGACTACCAACAACGGTGCTGCCTTGGGCGCGAACATGCTGATCCCTCAATTTGATGCGGCGCTGGGGGTATTGACAGGGGTCACTCACCAGATTACCTCAACGCGCACAATCACACTTGCGGGAAATGGTGCCGGCGGTGCAGGCAGCGGGACAGCAACGGGGAATGGCGCGTCAGCCACTGCCAATCTGGCGGCGCCGGGTGTGAGCGCAACCTTTGGCACTTTATCCAGTCCCAATGCCAATTGCAGCTCAGTTGCGCCATGCAGTTATTCCTCCACTTCAGTGGCAGCGCCAGCCAACGGCAGCCCCGTTGTTTCAGCGGGCAGTCTGAACGCCTATGTTGGTGGCGGAACTGTGTCGGCCACCAGAATTGCGCCGACCCTGTCAGTGACAAGTGGCGGAACCAAGCCCTCGACCACAGCGACAGCTACCCAAAACTGGAGCGGAACGCTCACTACCAGCTATAGTTATTTGCTCCACGCAGCACCGTCATTTGACGGCACGCAGCCAAGCTCCATATTCGAGCTCGATTTTGGTGACATGATGCTGGGCGCTAGCGCCGACCCATTGCTGTTTAGCATCTTCAATCTGGCTGACGCGAATCGGGTGGCGCTGAATCTGGATAACGTTGCTGGTAGTGGTGACACGGCCATACTGACGACAGATATCAGCGCATTCATGAATCTGACCGCCGGCCAATCCTCTGATATCTTCAGTGGGTTCATGGACACTTCGGTATTGGGTAGTTTCAATGCAAGCTATCTGCTGACGTTTTCAGACGAGGATACGGGAGCGGCAGCAAGCCGTTATACAAACATGATGATGACGCTCAATCTGCGCGGCACTGTGGTTCCGGTCCCATTGAAACCCTCTATGTCAGTTCCTGAACCCGGTAGCCTGGCTCTTTTCGGTGCAGCAATCTTTGGTCTGGTGTGGTCCCGTCGCTCACGCGCGACCCGCATGAATGCTAGGCCCCTAGATTTAGACAGTGATTTTTTACCCCCGCCTGTACTCCCTCTTTATCTTTGATACTCCCGGCACCCTCGCCCTTGTCGCCCTTGGTCTAGCCGGACTAGGCTACTCGCGCCGCAACACTGAGCGGAAGCTCGACCTAAAGCGAGTCAAGTATCTTTTGCCGTCGTATGTTGTACTCACTCTGCGTAATCAACCGGTCCGACAACAACTTGTCAAGCTGGCGCAGCCTATCTCCAACTGAGGGCTGGTTCATGTTGCCTTTGTTCCTCTCCGCCAGCGCCTCCGCATCCTTTTGAGCACGTTCAATCTCAGCAAGGTGAGCCCTAAGTTGAGCCTCACCTTCTTCGCGCGCCTTCTCTCTGTCGGCGGGCGTCCCTCCGTATGGGGAATTCGCAACGTCTTCGATCTTCTTGGCGACGGGCGACGCGCCTTGCGGTGGTCGCAGCACCGCGTCTGTTGTAGCTTTGCTTAGATCAGTTCCCAACGCTCGAAACGAAGGGACGTTCTTGAACGCGTCCTTCGGCTTGCTAAAGCCGATCGCTAGTCCAACTGCGGCCTGCAACTGTTTTCCAAATTCTGTAACCTTGCCAAGGAATTTGGATCGGTCAGGATTGCGCAATAGTTCTTCCTTACTCCAGTCGGAAACGACTGATTCCGCAACACCCAACACAACGGGGTTGAGAAGAATGCGAAGTCCGTAGAACCGACTTGAACTCTGTGAGTTTGTTACTCGCACGTCTAGGGTCGTAATCTGTCTGCCGTTGACCGTTGCAATGAAAGGATCAATGGTCAAGCAATCGCCGGATGTCCCCTCACTTCCCAGGCCCCTAATTTGGTTGACTCTTACCAGGTGTTCTCCGGCACATGGATCACTAGGCAGGAAGAAGCCACGGCCCGACTGATCCAAATTGGCTTGAACCGACATTTGGACAAAGAAATTGCCGTTGTCTGGATTGAGCAAATTTAAGGTGCCATACGACACCCCAAAATTGTTGGGTCCATCAACCTTTGACGAGAAAAAGCGCCATTGGTTGTCGCCCTGATAGATAGGGTATCCCCCGATCGTCGAGTCAGAGGCAACCGTTGTACCGCGTGAAAGTGGCTTTGCAGCTCTATTGTCAAACAACTCTTCGGCGAACACACTAGTCAATGTAAAAACAAGCGAAATACCAACCACCAATCCCATGCAGCGCTTGTACGTGCCGACAAAGTTGATAGACATCGGAGGCTCCTAGCTATTGGTATTGCAACGATACCGCACAAACGTCCTGCCGTTGGACGGGACGGGACGTCCTCAACCAACGCAACCGATCTCGCAATTCGTCACCCTGCCCTGATGCCCGAACATCCAGAGATCAAAACCGCGCCCTTAAAGCCAGAAAAGAGCGGTTCCTGACAACCGTTCACAGCAGTCAGGGTGACGGCTGGATAGCCGCCCAATGCCATTTGCTT
>JANMZU010000074.1:0-8794 GCA_031383585.1 Betaproteobacteria bacterium | reverse complement strand
CGGCTCCAGCGTCTGCGTAATCGACTGCGAGAAAAACGTCGCCGGTCGCTCGAATGCCAATCCGCTATCCACGCTGACAATGGGCAACGCACGCGTGCCACCCTCAAAGCCCGGCGTGTTTCTAGTGAGCGAATAGTGCGTTCCGTGAAAGCCAATCTTGGGCTTGATAAATCCATACGAACTGGTCAGCGGATAGGCAATCGAGGGGTAAACCAGCCAACGATTGCCGCTCACCAGCGTAGGGTGCTCGAACGAGGTGAATTCGCCGATGGTGTTCAGTTCATATCCGTTCCAGCGATTTGGCCGCATATTGAAAGTCACTTGCGGCGCGAGGCGGTACGGCGCCAGGATGCGATCAGCCGTCGGGTCCTGCAAGGTCTGGAAACTCAGATAGCGTGCGGTCAGATTGCCGTAATCGCTCGCATAGGTAACGGAAAGATCGCGCGGCAGATTGGTCTGCGCGGTATTGTTGATGCGTGTGGACAGGTCGCGAAAATAATTGTCGTCGGAAACTTTCTGTGCATTGATCGACGCACTCCAGCCCGGCGCCAGCCATTTTTCCAGGTTTTGATAATGCCTGAGCGAGGCGAGGTAACGATCACGGTCTGCCACGCGGTCGGTGGGCAAGTATTCAGCATCGACCTGACCGAGAAAATCGCGATTCAGATAACGGACTTCGGTGCCCAGTTGCAAACCGCGACGGGTAAAAATTTTGGGCGTGATGGTGGCGTCCAAATTCGGTGCAATGTTCCAGTAATACGGCACCGCCATCTCCAGACCGCTGTTCGAAGAGCTACCAATGGTCGGCGAGAGAAAGCCGGATTTGCGGTCATTGTTCAGCGGGAATGTGACGTACGGCATGTACAAAATCGGCACGCCTTTGAATTCGACGATTGCGCTGTAGCCTGTGCCGATGTTTCGCGCGCGGTCCAGCGACAATTCGCCGACACGCAGGTACCAATCACTTTGATCGAGCTTGCAGGTCGTATAAAAGGCGTTGTATAGGCGCTCCTTTTCGGGGCCTTCAAAATCCATACGCTGCGCAGCTCCACGCGCCTCAAAGCGTTGCGCGGGCCGATCCGGGCTTTTCGAGAAAAAAAATGTGGCATCGCCGATGCGGCCAACCTCTGATTCCACCTTCAGGCTCAGCCCTGCGCCGGTGACCAAGTCTCCGTCGCGATTCATGCGCACCTTGCCGGGCGCGGTGGCGACATCGGTAACTTGATCGTAATCGAGTTGCTCGGCTGTTACCGCCATGTTGCCCTGGGTCAGCGAAACATTGCCCTTGGCCGAAACGCTCTTGTCGGTTACGCCCTCAATGCTGTCGGCGGAAATGACCCGCGGCCCGCTTTTCGGTGGTCGACTGATCAGCGCGGCGGGCGTCGGCAGGGATCGATCAAGTTTGAGGCCTTCGCGAATCGCGGCGTCCAGTTCGGCCTGTGTGGGCGGTGTCGTCTGCTGCGCATGTAACGGCGCGGTTTTCAGCGTGCCTGCGCCAGCGATCACTAACGCGAGAGCGACGAACAGGCGCGAGCGCCTCTGCCAGGGTGCAGGCGAGTCAGTCAATACTAAACAGGGAAAATGCAGAGGAGCCAAAGGGTCGGATGGTAAAATTCGGGCTGTCAAAAAAAAGAAAACCACATGATTCAAGATGCTTCACCACGCATGCAGGCGCTCACTGCGTGGCTACAGCCATTACTGGCCGACGAGGGCGTATCCGACTATCAACTCGCCCCCGCGTCTGAAGACGCCAGTTTCCGGCGCTATTTTCGCATAACCACCCCGTCAGGCACGCGCATCATCATGGATGCACCGACGGCGCAGGAGGATTGCCGCCCGTTCGTCAAAGTCGCTGGCCTCATGCGCGATGCCGGCGTGCGCGCACCGCAAATTCTGGCCGCAGATTTGCAGCAAGGTTTCCTGCTCCTGACCGATCTGGGGCGGCAGACTTATCTCGACGTGCTGACAGAGGACAACTTCGATACTCTGCTCCGCCCTTGTGCGGACGCGCTGGTGAAGTGGCAACTCGCCTCCAAGCCGGACGTGCTGCCGCTATACGATGCGCCACTGCTAAAGCGCGAACTGAGCCTGTTCCCCGACTGGTATATCGCCAAGCACCTGCGAGTAAAGCTGACGCATACCCAGCAGGAAACGCTGGAGCGGATGTTTACGCTCATTATCGACGTCGTCCTCGCCCAGAAGCGCGTGTATGTGCATAGCGATTACATGCCGCGCAATTTGATGGTGGCCGACGGCGACCAGGAAAACATCCCCGGCGTGATCGACTTTCAGGATGCCGTCTACGGCCCCGTCAGCTACGACATCGCCTCGCTCTACCGCGACGCCTTCATCTCATGGGACGAAGAGCGCGTACTCGACGGCACCATTCGCTACTGGGAAAAAGCCCGCAAAGCCGGATTGCCGGTGCCCACCGGATTTGACGACTTCTATCGCGATGTCGAATGGATGGGCCTGCAACGCCACCTCAGAATCCTCGGCATTTTCGCCCGCATCAACTACCGCGATGGAAAGCCGCAATACCTCGCCGATGCGCCGCGCTTTGTGCATTACGTGAGGAAGACCGGCGAGCGGTATCAGGAGCTGTGGCCGCTAGTGCGGTTGTTTAATGAGTTGAAGATTGGTGATGCGGGCGTGACGGGAGTTACGTTTTGATGGGCAAAGTCTAGGACTGGCGCGGTGTTTGGATGGTTTTTGGGCTGGGAGGTCCGCAGATGCTGGGGTTTTCACAATTAACAGTCGTTTCGCAGGTTGCGCTGCTCAAGATTTCGGATCTTAAGACGCTCCGTTCCCCAATTTCATGGCATTCACCAGTGGCAAAATCGCGTCCATCGGGTCAAATTCCGGGGCTCAATGAGGTCAATTGAATTTTCCCAAGTACGAGATAGGATCGAGCAAACAGTGCCGTTCAACTTTGCCCGGCAAGTCCAAGAACTGCGGTGCCGAACTGAACTTGAAGACACGATATGGGTGGAACTGATCGGGCAGGGAGTTCGAAAAGCGGAGTTCATTCTAGCGAGTGAAAAAACCGGACTGACATTTACCGTTGCATCGCTAAGCCCGACCCAAAACGGGCGGCTCGCCATCCCAACCCGGCGTTTCATCGCATCCCCATGTACGCTCTCGCAAATTTCCACATAATGTGCGCACTGTTTATCGCATTGGGGAGAAATGTTCGATGAGCAAAACGGTAAATCCATGAACAAGAACGTGAAGAACGCACTTATTACGGTCGCTCTGCTGACGGCGCTGGGCGGCGGTTTGTTCTATTCGACATTAGACCGCAAGCAGGAAACGGCCAGCCGCACCGCCGTCGCCGATGAAACGCGCCGTGCCGCGCAAATGGTCGAACTGAGCGGTCTGATCGCGGTGGACGTGGAGCCGTTTTTCAAGGACGAGCGAGTCATCAAGCTGCTGAACGAAAACAACTTTCGCGCTAATGTCATCCGCATCGGTTCCCGCGAGATGGCGGGCAAGGTGGTCAAGGACGCGGCCCCGGACTTCTTCATGCCTTCTGGTGTGGTTGCTGGCAACCAGATCAGCGAAGCTGCCAAGAAAGCGGGCTACACCACTGCAACCTATTCACCGTACTTCACGCCGATGGTAATCGCCTCGTGGGTGCCGATCGCCAAAATATTGGCCGCGAACAAGCTCGCTTCGCCGGTCGGTGAGGGCGGGTCCAAAGACAACATCTACGACGTGGACCTCGCCGGCCTCACCAACCTGATGCTGTCCAAGAAACGTTGGCGCGATCTGGCGCAATCGCAGGCCTACGAGGTCAGCCGCAACGTTTTGGTCTCCACGACTGATGTACGCAAATCCAATTCGGCAGCGATGTATCTGGCGCTCACCAGCTACGCGATCAATGGCTCCGAAGTCGTCAGTAACATGGAAAGCGCCCGCAAGATTGCCTTGCAAGTAGCCGATCTCTATAAGCGGCAGGGCTATCAAGAGAGCTACGTCAACGGCAACTTTGACGACTATGTCGGCATCGGCATCGGCAAAACGCCGCTCGCCTTCATCTATGAAAATCAGCTGGTGAGCTACGCCATCGGTCGAAAGGCAGTGGATAAGGAAATGGTGTTGATGTATCCGAAGCCGACTATTTTCAACAAGGTGGTGGTGGTGACGATGCGCGAAAAGGCCAAGCCATTCGCCGAACTGTTGAGCAGTAATCCACGGCTTCAAGCCATTGCCACTGAATACGGATTTCGCACCAATGTTGCTGGCGCATTACCTGAGGCCGCGAACAAGGTTGGCCTCGTGATCAAACCGCGCATCGTCGACGTGATCGATCCGCCAAGCTACGAAATCATGGCGGAGATGATTGATGTGATTACCAAGGAAATGAAGAACTGAGAGGCTACTTCAAATGACGAATTTGGAAATGCCAGGACATCCAGACTTTACTGCTGACTTCGCTTTCGTGGCTCCCTCCCATGCGAAGGGGAGGGCTGGGGGTGAGGCTGGGGTTTCGGCAAGCATGTTTGCCGCCAGCCGAACGGTTGACCGATGCAACGGTCACCGCGCCCTGCAAGGGGGGCTGGAGGTGCCAAGGATGTTAGTTTATGCGCGCACACCCCCACCCCGGCCTTCCCCCACAACTGCGCGGGACGGAGGCGCGTTGTGGTTACATCTGCTCGAGAATCAATAAGTTCTCGATAGTCACGGTCGCGAACAAATCCTCCCAAATAGCTCCACCTCAAAGGGCACCCCATGCGAACCCCGCTCTTCCGTTTCCAGTCCATCATCGCTCCGATCCTCCTGGCAATCGCGATCAGCGGCTGCGGCAAGTCCACCCCTCCAGCACCGGCAACTCCACCGAAGGCGGCTACCCCAGTCATCGAGAGCAGCCTGTCGATTCTCGCCACCACAGACCTGCGCGACATTGAAATGATCATCCCGAAAATTCGTGCCGCGACAGGTGTCGAGGTGAGCTTCAAATTCGGCGGGACTTTTGAGAGTACCGAAGCCGTGCTCAATGGCAAAGCCGGTACAGATGCAGCCTGGTTCGCCAATGCCAAGTATCTGCTGTCAGATGCCAACGGATTGTCGAGAGTAAAGCTGCAGGAAAAAATCATGCTGTCGCCACTTGTCATCGGCGTGTCGGAATCGAGTGCCAAAAAACTAAAATGGGATGGCGCCGAGAAAGTGACGTGGGCGGATGTGATGAACGCCGCGAAGACCGGCAAGCTGCGCTACGCGATGAGCAATCCTGCGTCGAGCAATCAAGGCTTCATGGCCGTGATGGGTGTGGCGGCTGCGGCGGCGGGCAAGAGCGAAGCGCTAACGGCGGCGGACATCAATCGAGACGCAGTACGTGATTTCCTGACCGGCTACAAACTTGTTGGCGACAACTCAACCTACCTTTCCGAAAAATTCAAGGAGCGCCAGGGTGCGGACATCAACGCATTTATCAATTACGAGTCCTGGCTGCTGTCGATGAACGCCAAGGGCGATCTGCGCGAGAAGCTGACTCTTGTTTATCCGCACGAAGGCGTAGCCACGGCAGACTATCCGTTGATGCTACTCAACGATCAGAAGCGCGATGCGTATCAAAAGGTTGTCGCCTATCTCAAGAGTGAGCCGGCACAACTGTGGTTCGCGGAGCAAACGCTGCGCAGGCCGATCAACCCGGACGTCGCCAAAAAAGTCGCACATTTGTTTCCCAAGGACCGGCTGCTGGTGGAGCTTACCTTCAGCACCGACCGCGCCGTGGCAGATTCGCTGATCGAAGCGTACTTGAATGAATATCGCATCCCGATTGCATCGACCTTTGTGCTCGACGTCAGCGGGTCGATGAAGAAGGAGGGCCGCTTGGGGCAGCTCACCAAGTCACTCCAGTATCTGGCGGGCGCGGACAATTCGATCACCGGGCGCTTCTCGCGACTCAATAGCCGCGAGCGTATCTGGCTGATGCCATTCTCCAGCGACGTTGGCATCGCCAGCGCATTCGTCATTCCTGATGCGAAGGATGCAGGAGCGAAGGAGGCAGTGTTCGCGGAAATTCGCGACGCAGCCGGCAAGCTCCGCGCGGAAGGAGGCACTGCGCTCTACGATGCGATATATGAAGCCGTGCGTAATATGGGCGAGGAGCAAGCGAAGTCGAACGCCAAAGCGAAGGCATTCGCCTATTCGGTGGTGGTGTTTACGGATGGCGAGCGTACCGAGGGCATGAACCTCGCCACCTTCATGCAGCGCTACGACGGTCTGGGCGCCTCGGCGAAGAAAATCCCGGTTTTCCTGATCTTGTTCGCCGAAGGTGAGGCACGCGCATTGAATGAAATTGCCAAGGCGACTGGGGGTAAAGTGTTTGATGCCCGCAAGCAACCGCTGGCGAGCGTCTTCAAAGAAATCCGCGCCTACCAATGATTACTGAATGATTGCCATGCTCTGGCGCTTCTTGACTTCGCCCGCCAACTGGTGCGGCCTCGCGATTGCGATTGCCGTCGTGGTTGCACGTGCGGCGGGAATCCTCGGCGCCTATTGGTGGGCTTCGGTGATGATCGGTTACCTCGCAGGCTACTGGCTGGGCAAAACCTTGTTCGGCGAGCCGCAACTGGTTGTCACCGATTTGGCCGCCCTTGACGAGGCACTGGCGGACCGCGAAAAACCGGAAGTGATGACTCAGACGCTTGAAGCCCTCCGCACTATCGCAAAATCTAACGTGGGAAAATATTTCTCGCCCAAACAGGAGGCCGCGCTAACCGCACTTACGGTTGCCATCGAAAACCTTCACGAGGAATGGATGCGCTCAAAGCGCCAGCTTTCGATGGAAAATGCCTTTGTCGCGGAACAGTTGGCGACCGAATACCTGCCTGATACGGTGCGGCGATTCGTGGCGATCCCACCAAAATTTGCCGCCAGTAAAGTCATCGCCCAGAACAAAACAGCGACACAGTTATTTGATGAAAGCATCAGCGACATGCTGCGCAAAGTCGAGCAGCTGCAGGACGATCTCGCTGCGCAGGATGCAGAGGCATTCGCCAATCACGCCGCATTTTTGAATCAGAAATTCGCACCGACCGGCTCGGTCACCAACATGCTCACAAAGGAGAATTAGATGTCTGACACACTATCCACCGCCACTGCAACTGCCGTCCCGTTTGTATTGACGCCACCGGACGTAATGGTCCCGATCGCACCCGCACAAAGCAGCGAGGCCGTGCCGCTGAAGCCCGAAACCAAAGTCGCGGTCGGCCAGCAGGTTGATCGCTTCGTCGATGCGCTCGTCACTGAGGATATTCACAGCGACGCGTTCAAAGCCAAGCTCGACAGCGCCTTTCGGCTTGGCAAGGAAGAAGCCTCCATTGCGTCGAATCTGATGACGGGTCGCTTCATGGAGCGCAACTTTGTCGGCATCGAAGATTCAGCCGCGTACAAAGCGGTGCAGGACTTGCGCGGCCATCTGGACAAACTGAACCCCGGCAACGAGGGCGACTTGTTCAGCAAACAGAAAATCCTCGGCCTGATCCCATTCGGCAACAAGCTACAGGCCTATTTTCGAAAATACGAATCGGCCGGCACCCAGTTACAGAAGTCGATGAACCAGATTTACGCCGCGCGCGACGATATGCAACGCGATGAAGTGGAAATAGAATCGCTGCGTGCCAAGCTATGGGAGGCGATGCAAAAACTGAAAGCGGCGATTGAGTTTTCCACTCAGCTAGATGCCAAACTCGCCGCGAAAGTGGACTCGCTGAAAGCGACCGAACCCGAGCGCGCCAAAGCGATCGAGCAGGAAGTGCTGTTCTATGCGCGGCAAAATTTGCAGGACATGCTCACCCAGCAAGCCGTGTGTGTGAACGGCTATCTCGCGCTCGATGTGCTCAAACGCACCGCCCGCGAAATGCAGAACGGCTGCACGCGCGTGGCCACGACGGGGATGTCCGCACTCGCTGTCGCGCAGACGGTCGCGCGCGCCACCGGCAACCAGATTCAGGTGATGGAAATGCTCAAAGGCGTATCCAGCACTATCGAATCGCTGATCGCCGAATCCGGCCGGCAACTCAATACGCACGTGGAAAAAACCGCAGAATTCTCGACCAACCCTTTGCTTGGCATCGAAAAGATCAAGGAAATGTTCGACCAGACCTACAAGGCGATGGACACGATGGACGGCTTTCGCAGCAAGGCCATCGAAGCGATGGGCAAGAACAACCAGATCATGCAAGGCGAAATCGAGCGCGCGAGGACGTACATGGATCGGGTGCGGCAGCAGACGGCGCGGGAGGAGTTGGCGAGCGATCCTAAGTTGGCGGGGCCGGTGGCGCTTTAGGATTTTCGAAGTTGAAACACAAGGACTGGTGGGGGGGGTGGAGGGGTTTGTGGCTGGGAGGGGCGCGGGTGCTTGCGTTTCGAATTCCCGCCAGTCTCTGATAAAAGCAACTGCTGAAAAGAATTGCTCCCCCATCTTTGTTTGCTGAGACCCGTTACACTCTTGAGCTATGAATACGACCTCCACAGTTGATCTAATTAAAAGCTTGGTCAGCACCGCCCAAGTCATCGTCGTCAAGAAGCTATCGAATAACGACAGAAGGTGGGCGGACGGGCAACAGTTTGGCCACCAAAACGGGCCTTACATTCCAGCCAATATTCGTAGAGACGCCGGGTTCCCCGACCTGATTCCTCGCACGGACAAGCCCCATATTCTTGAACGAGAGCTTCAAACCGTTTGGATTCGCACTGGCGAAACCAAGACATCGCGACTTGTTCATTACTCAAACAAGGGGCCGGAATGCCACTTGACCGGTGTGCCAAAGGATGAGTTTGCGGG
>JANMZU010000064.1:0-4131 GCA_031383585.1 Betaproteobacteria bacterium | reverse complement strand
ACGATGCCGCCTTCGCCTTGCACCACTTCGGTAAGCACGGCTACGACGTCGCTGTTGTGCGCCGCAACCGCCCGCACCGCGTCAAAATCATTGTAGGGCACGCGAATGAACCCACCGACCAGCGGCTCGAACCCAGCTTGCGCCTTACGCGACCCGGTCGCCGCCAGCGTGGCCAGCGTTCTGCCGTGCCAGGCGTGTTCCATCACGATAATCTGCGGACTGTCGATGCCTCGCTGGTGACCGTACAGCCGGGCGAGCTTGATCGCGCATTCATTGGCTTCGGCACCCGAATTAGCAAAAAAAACATTATCCATTTCGGCAAGCGCGCACAGCTTGTCCGCCAGCGCCGCCTGCTCGGGAATATCCACGAGATTTGACGTATGAATGATTCGACTGGCCCGCTCGGCGATACTTTTGACCAGCTTGGGATGGGCGTGCCCCAGTCCGGATACCGCTATCCCGGCGAGCGAATCCAGTACCTTCCTGCCGTCAGTCGTATACAGCCATGCGCCTTCGCCGTGGCTGAACGAGACCGCCAGCGGCTTGTAGGTGTTCATCTGGTGGACTGACAACATTGATTTACCCTCTCCAAGTAGCGAGACGCACGGGATATTTACCCGCTTTTTCCAAGCAATTGGTCACGTGCAAGGCTGCTGATCTGACAGATGCAGGCCGACAAGATGGTGGCTCCCGAAAAGGACAACGGCGGCCTCGCGCGGACCGCCGCCTGATATTCGGGAAATAACTATATGGCAATCTTGTTTGCAGTGCAACAATTGGTGCAGCGCGGGAGCGGCGAAGTTATAATTGAAGACTGCGCGATGTGTGTATTTTGCACACCTCCAGCCCCTCGCAATTTCCTCGCTTGTATCCCGTTAAATGTCGCCTCCGGCCAACGTAGTTCCGGTCCCTCACCGTATCGTCATTCAGGGTATCACTCTTGCGGGCCGGGCTTTTCGGCCTAGCGACTGGGCGGAACGGCTGTGCGGCATCATGTCGACATTTGGCCACGACCAGCAGATGCGCTACTCGCGATCGGTAAGGCCGATGATGCTTGATGGTGTTCGCTGTGTCGTCGTCGAGCCGTCTTTGCTGGAAACTGAACCGCGCGCCTATCGGTTCTTGCTCGATTTCGCTAGTGACAACGAACTGATCGTTATCGATCCGACGCTACCCGCAGGCGAGAATTATTGTCCCTTGCCGGGGGGCGCATTGGAGTCGCTAGCCCAATAATTCTGTGTAAATTGGCGGTGCGCGAGCAAAAGAAGGTCGCTGAAAAGAAAAACCGCCGATTTATATCACGCCGGCAGAGGGCATGAAATCGGCGGTGATGGCGCGGGCGGGGTTAAAGCCAACCCCTTGCGACAACGATGGGTGACCTACGCTTACGCTGCGGCCTGGCTGGATGCGCCGATTGCTTTGATCGCGGCGGAAAGACGGCTCTTGTGACGAGCTGCCTTGTTTTTATGAATAATGTTTTTGTCGGCGATCGAGTCGATCGTCGATACGGAAGACTTGAATACAGCCTCAGCCGCTGCTTTGTCGCCCGCAGCTACCGCAGCTCTTACCTTCTTGATCGCGGTGCGCAGCTCGGAACGCTGGCCCATATTGTGACCGCGTTGCTTGACGGCCTGACGTGCGCGCTTGGCGGCTTGTTTGGTATTTGCCATGATTTTTCCAGATTCTTGCGGTGAAATTTGCGGGAAGCCGAGTATTATAGCGCAGCCTCGCAAAAAAGCAAACCTGCTGATTTTGCTGGGGTTTCGGCCGTGCTTTCAGCCCCGAACCGCTAACCCCTCACGACGCACGAACCTGTATGAGTTTGCTCAAAGCTGCCTTTTCGGTTTCTGCGATGACCCTGTTGTCGCGCATTACCGGCTTGGCGCGAGAAATCATTGGCTTTAACCTGTTTGGTGCCGGCGCCGCGATGGATGCTTTTCAGGTCGCCTGGCGCATCCCGAATCTGTTTCGTCGGCTTTTTGCCGAAGGCGCGTTCAGTCAAGCGTTTGTGCCAGTATTTGCCGAGTACAAGACCAAACGCGGCGAAATTGAAACCAAGCTGTTGGCTGATCGCGTTGCAAGCCTGCTTACGTTAATTTTGTTCGTCGTCACGTTAACCGGCGTGATCGCCGCACCGCTTCTCGTCTATGCGACCGCGTCCGGGTTTATCGCCAATGCTGAAAAGTTCGAATTGACGACACAGCTGGTAAGGATAACGTTTCCGTATATTTTCTTCATTTCGCTGGTCTCGCTGGCCGCTGGCATTCTAAATAGCTTCAGTGCTTTCAAGACGCCCGCGTTTACGCCCGTCTTGCTGAATCTTTGCGTGATTGGATCGGCGTTGTTTTTGGCGCCTCATCTGGATACGCCAATACTGGCAATGGCGTGGGGCACCCTGCTTGGCGGGGTGGTGCAGCTTGGCTTTCAAATCCCCGCGCTGCTCAGAATCAGGATGTTGCCTCGGCTCTCGTTTAGCGCCTGGCAGTTTCGAAAAGACGAAGGCGTAATACGGGTGCTGACCTTGATGGCGCCAGCGATACTCGGCGTTTCGGTCGCGCAAATTTCGCTATTGCTCAACACGCAAATTGCATCATTTCTGCAAACCGGCTCGGTATCCTGGCTCACGGCGGCAGATCGGCTGATGGAGTTCCCGTCGGCGTTGCTTGGCGTGGCGCTTGGCACGGTTCTGCTACCGTCCCTCATCAAGCACCATGCGGATGAAAATACCGTCGAATATTCACGCCTGCTCGATTGGGGCTTGCGCACCACATTGCTGCTGACGTTACCAGCCGCGCTCGGACTGGCGATGCTGGCGACACCGTTGATTGCCACGCTCTTTCACCACGGCAAATTTGATGCGCACGCCGTCCTGATGACCCGCGCAGCACTGGTCGCCTACTCGGTGGGGCTGACAGGCATCATCCTGGTGAAGATTCTCGCGCCGGGCTTTTACGCCCGCCAAAATGTAAAGACGCCGGTGAAAATCGCCATATTCACGCTGGTCGTGACGCAACTTCTCAATGTCATCTTCGTGCCTGTCTTCAAACACGCCGGCTTAGCGCTTTCAATTGGCTTGGGAGCCTGCCTAAACGCAGGCTTGCTGTACTTTTTCATGCGCAAACAGGGCATTTTTGTCCCGCAACCCGAGTGGCTGGCCTTCATGCTGAAAATCGTTGTGGCGCTATATGCCATGGGCGGCGTCCTGTTGTGGATGACCGGCACTGACGCTGAGTGGCTGACCTCAACGACCCTCGCAAAAAGCTTGCGGCTAGCGTTCCTCGTCTGTGCAGGGGCCTTCACCTATTTCGCCTGTCTGTGGCTGATGGGATTTCGACTGCAGCAATTCTCGAAGCGCCTGTCATGATGTTAAAACTCCATCGAGAGCTCGCCCCGATCAACGTACCGCTGGCATTGGCAATCGGCAACTTTGACGGCGTCCATCTCGGCCATCAGGCAATCTTTGCGGCCGGCATCGCAGTAGCGCATCGGCAAGGCCTGGCGTTCGCAGCAATGACGTTTCACCCGTTACCGCGCGAGTTCTTTTCCCAGGTCCGTCAAGATGCCGCTTTCGCCCCGCCGCGCCTGACCAGCACAACAGAAAAACTCGCCGCCATGGCCAACGCCGGTGTCGAGCACGTCTACTGCCCCCGATTTGACGCGCAATTCGCCGCGCAGAGTCCTGACCAATTTATCGGCGCCCTCATCAAAATGAACGTCCGCTGGTTGTTGGTCGGTGAGGATTTCCGTTTTGGCGCCAAGCGCGCCGGCGACTGCGAAACGTTGCGCCGGGCTGGGGCGCAACATGGCTTCACCGTTCAAACGATGCCGGATGTTGCAATCAGCTCGGGCAAGGTGTCTTCGACTGCCATACGCGAAGCGCTGGCCCAAGGAAAGCTTGATGCGGCCAGTGAAATGCTGGGCCGCCGCTACACCATCGTTGGCCGGGTGACGCATGGTAAAAAACTAGGCCGCACACTAGGCTTTCCAACCGCGAACATCACCCTAACGCACCGGAAACCGGCGCTGTCTGGCGTGTATGCAGTACAATGCAGGCTTGTAACTCGCGGGCTCGAGGGAGTGGCGGGGATTGAACAAATCAAGGCTGATCTGATCCTTAACGGGGTCGCCAAT
>JANMZU010000038.1:0-1886 GCA_031383585.1 Betaproteobacteria bacterium | reverse complement strand
GGCTGCCGCACTACCGGCAGACACCGTGGGCGACTGTGCATCGGCGTTGCGCTTGATCACACATCTTTCGAGCGGAAAGAAGCCACGTTGCAATCTCGGAAATTCATCCAGAAACGAAACCAGATCCGCATCGTGCAGGGCTTGAACTTTTATCTTGATACGGCTAGCCATGATATCCACGCCGGCATAGGTAGCGGCAGTGGAAAGCCGTAGCGGTCGTTGGGGCGCGATATCGTAGGTGAGTGTAACCAGCTGATGACGCAACTTCAGCGCGGCCAGCACCTCAATCAGATCGAATCGTTCCTCGGCGATGAAAACGCCGCGGTTGACCAGCATTTTGTAGGTGTCTTCGGAGCCGCGCAGATCTTCGCGATCACGCTGCGCTATCGTGAGTCTTCCACGCATGTCCGTCAATGCGCGCTGGCTTTGCTGATCGTTCTTCTTCTCCGCTTGCCAGTACAGATAACTACCTGCCACGATGAAGCCGGCCACACTTAGGCCAGCGATGAACACGACGTATGAAAATTTCAAGGCCTTGAATGCCGCGCGTGTGAATATCATTGCCGAACTACCTTCGTACTGCGCACCAGTTTCAAAATGAAGCGTGCGTCGGCACCGAGCGGTGCTTGCGCGCTATCGCGAGCAGCGATGCTGGCGCTCGAGCGTACGTCCAGCGGCTCGGCGATCAGCGAGGCGCTTGTGTCAGGCATTTCATTGATTCGCGCTATGAACATCCGGATGTCAGCGTTGGCCTTCCGGTAGTTGCCGTCAAACGGGCGGATTGCCGCCTCCACGATAAGCGCCTGAAACTTGCCATCTGACAACAGCGGGTCCGGCGCGGAGCTTGGCGCTTGTCCTGGAGCGTTCGCAGTGTCAGCTCGCGAGACCGACTGCAGTAGCCCCGTCGATGGTATCGCCGAAGCAACGTAGTTTGGGGTCACAGAGGCTTCGCTCACTGGTTGCCAAACCAGTTGTAGCAATTGTATTTGAGGGAATTCTGTGAGCGCCAGCGAAAACAAGCGCATGAAATCCCCAGGCGCTGCTGGACTTGGCCGCATGTAATTGATGAAAAAGCCGCTTGCATCCCGGACGGTATCAGAAGCTGCTGTTTGCTTGCTGATCTCGTTAATGACCGTCCCGTACTCCGATTGAAGCGGCCTCATGGTCCTCGTACGCTGGTCAATTGTCGCCGAAATCGCGCTGGCCTCATATAGATTGAAGCTCGCAGCCAGCGCACCGGCCACGAGGACGCCCCCAGTAAGTGCAAACAGGCCCGCGCGTGCTCGCTTTAATACGGCGAAAAAACGTTGTTCCAGCGTCGCAAAATGGTTTTCAATGGGGCCTTGTGCGTAAAGATGTGCCAGGACCTCTTCAGCATGAGAGGAAACCGGGGCGGGCTTGAGCTTCAGTTTGGTCGCCACCGCGTGGATATCAAGGAAACGGTACTGGATTAGCGGGTAATTGCGAATGGCATCCGCGACCATCTGGCGATCTTGTGAATGCAAGAGGATGGAAACCTCCAGCGTTTCGCCAGCGGCAAAGAATCGTAGGCTATCGAGATATAGCCAAGTCCTGCTGGTTTCGGCCGCAATCAAGTCGCCGGCAGGCTGCCCTGCGTCAAATATGATGGGTGTCAGCCGACTGAACTTCACCTGTTTATTCTGGAAATACGTCTGGCGCAAACCAAAATCGGGCACGATGGTCACGAGCAAAGTATGCTGAGAAAAAGAATTGAGCGCCTCCAATAATTTTCCAGACAGCACGGCAGACGAATAGATGCCCTCGAGCGGAATTTCAGCGTGCTCAATGGCGGCGAGCAGAGGCTTAAGTATGTCCGGGTTGGTGACGGCGTGGTACAAGACTTTGTCATCACGGCGCCCCTCCGA
>JANMZU010000003.1:0-3993 GCA_031383585.1 Betaproteobacteria bacterium | reverse complement strand
GCTCGCCGATGCCGCAGCACCGACCCCTGCAGAATCTACCGAAAAGAGCAAACCTGCACCGGCCGAAAAGAGCCGGGCAACTAAGTCCAGTAACAAACCGTACCCCAAACGTTAGGAAGCTGTCTGCATGAACTCAGTTACAAAAACGGTAAGCATTGCTAAACGAAAACTCAAACCGCCCCGTGTGGGCTTTGTATCGCTGGGTTGCCCGAAAGCGCTGGTAGATTCGGAACAGATCATCACTCAATTGCGTGCAGAGGGCTATGACATCGCACCAGATTATGCCGGTGCAGACCTAGTCGTCGTGAACACTTGCGGGTTCATTGATTCGGCTGTCGAAGAGTCACTGGATGCAATTGGTGAGGCTCTCGCAGAGAATGGCAAAGTTATCGTCACCGGCTGCCTGGGCGCCAAGTCCGGAGATGGTGGTGGCAATCTCATCAAGCAGATACACCCCAAAGTGCTGGCCGTCACGGGGCCCCACTCCAAAGACGAAGTGATGCAGCATGTGCATGCGCATCTGCCACAGCCGCACGATCCGTTTATCGATCTTGTTCCCGCCGCAGGGATAAAACTTACGCCGAAGCACTACGCCTACCTCAAGATTTCAGAGGGCTGCAACCATCGATGTACTTTTTGCATTATTCCTTCCATGCGTGGCGATCTGGTTAGCCGTCCCGTCGGTAGTGTCATGCAGGAGGCTGAGAACCTGATCAAGTCCGGGGTCAAAGAGTTGTTGGTGATATCGCAGGACACAAGTGCTTATGGCGTCGATGTCAAATATCGAACGGGCTTCTGGAATGGCCGGCCGCTCAAAACGCGAATGACCGAGCTATGCGATGCACTCGGAAGCATCGGCGGCAGCGAGAAGCCGTGGGTGCGCCTGCACTATGTTTACCCATATCCGCACGTGGACGAGGTGATCCCGTTGATGGTCGAGGGAAAGATCCTGCCGTATCTTGACATTCCCTTTCAGCATGCGAATCCGCGAATTCTGAAGTTGATGAAACGGCCAGCTGCGGCCGAAAAGACTCTCGAGCGTATACAGGCATGGCGAAAACTCTGTCCGGACCTGACGATTCGCTCTACTTTCATTGCCGGTTTTCCCGGCGAGACCGAAGCCGAATTTCAGGAACTGCTGGACTTTCTGACCGAAGCGCAGCTTGACCGTGTCGGCTGCTTTGCGTATTCGCCTGTCGAAGGCGCCAAGGCCAATGCATTGCCCGACGCAGTTCCGGCAGAACTCCGCGAGGAGCGCCAGGCACGATTCATGGCGCACCAGACAAAAATCAGCAAGCAGCGACTGCAGGCCAAGGTAGGAAGGGAAATTGACGTTCTTGTCGACAGACTCGCCGAGGGAAAACGCGGCGCACGCGTCGCTGTAGGCCGCTCGAAAGCGGATGCGCCAGAAATCGATGGTCTGGTGTACGTGACGGGCGTCAGCAAGAGCCTGCAACCAGGAGAGTTCCTGCGCGCCAGAGTCGTCGCGGCTGAAGAGCACGACTTAGTTGCCGAATTGATTTGATCGCGCTCAGCTGCGCCAATAGCCAGCCTCTGCAGGCTGAACAAAGCATCGAGGCTCAGATTGCAGAGCAGCTGGTTCAAAGTCGCCGCCATCGCAGCAGGTAGCGAACCGCCAACCTTATTCTATTTCTCGATCATTAGTTCAATAAACGAGTGGTGGAAATATCAAACATTCGTCGTCCCCGCGAAGGCGGGGACCCAGTGACTTTGCGTGGAGAGACGCTGGATTCCCGCCTTCGCGGGAATGACGAAGTTTTTTTGCCGGCCCAGTAAATTAATGCACTAAAGAAGTAGAAATGGAATTAAACACCAATGCCAGCGAAGGTCACTTCGGTAAGCGCAAACGATACGCACGGTTTCGGCAAACCCGTTCAGTCGCACATCGTCTTACTGGCCGGACAGGGCGTCGAAGGCGATGCGCACTGCGGCGTTACCGTCAAGCATCGGTCTCGCGTCGCAAGGGATCCTTCTCAGCCAAATCTGAGGCAGGTTCACCTTATTCAAGCCGAACTGTTTGACGAACTCGCCATAAAGGGATTTCGTATAGCGCCGGGAGCCCTGGGCGAAAACATCACGACGGCCGGCATCGACCTGTTGTCCCTGCCTTGCGACACGGAGCTGATGTTGGGAGAAACAGTCGTATTGAAACTCACCGGACTGCGCAATCCCTGCGCGCAGCTGGATGCCTTTCAACCCGGCCTGATGTCAGCCGTACTTGACCGCTCAGCAGACGGCAAGCTGGTGCGAAAGGCCGGTGTCATGAGCGTCGTTCTGGCGGGCGGCATCGTACGCTCAGGCGATTCAATCGCAGTCAAACTTCCTTCTCTGCCTCATGTTGCCTTAGAACGAGTTTGAAGCGCGCACCGCAGATCGCCATTTGGCGCCCATTTCGGAGCCTTTTCCGGCTGTAAGCCGCGCTGTGGTTGGTGGTTGCTGGTAACGCCAGCAATAGCTGCTGCAATGAAAAAGCCCGCTGAACGCGGGCTCGGTGGCGTGGCAAGTCGTTACTGACGTTGCAGTTTGCCGTTTGCTACTTTTATTTTGTCGCCGATCTTGTATTGGGTCGCTTCGTTGTACGTGAACGAACGTGACTCACCCGTCTCCAGCTTCACGATGACTTGATATTGGGTTTTCGATTTGGCATTTTTTTCAACTTGGTGGCCAGCGTACGCGCCGCCAGCCGCGCCTGCTACGGTAGCGACATCCTTGCCACGTCCTGCGCCGACCTGGTGGCCCAATACGCCGCCAAGTACACCGCCGGCAACGGCGCCCAGACCGGTGCCTTCGCCCTTGATTTCTACTGTTTTCAAATCTGTAACGCTGCCGCAGTTATCGCACTTTGCGTAAACGCCAGTGCCGGCCAGCGAGAGCGAGAGCGCAGAACCAAGCAAAACTGTTTTTAGAAATTTCATGACGGTTTCCTTTCGATAAAGACCGTGTGATCCACAAATACTAACGCGGAACGCGGCTGCCGCGTTTACATGTCGCTGTGGCGCATTTGCGGGAAAAGAATGACATCGCGAATCGAGGCGCTATCCGTCAGCAGCATGACGAGACGATCAATACCGATGCCTTCGCCTGCTGTAGGCGGGAGGCCGTATTCCAGTGCGCGCACGTAGTCGGCATCGTAATGCATCGCTTCCGCGTCACCGGCGTCTTTCTGGCGAACCTGATCCATGAAACGCTCAGCCTGATCTTCAGGATCGTTCAGCTCAGAGAAGCCATTGGCGATTTCGCGCCCTGCAATGAACAATTCAAAGCGATCACAAACCGCCGGATTGTCGTCGTTGCGGCGCGATAGCGGCGACGTCTCCGCAGGGTAGGAGACGATGAAGGTCGGCTGAATCAGTTTCGATTCGGCCGCCGCTTCAAACAGCTTCAACTGCAGCGTGCCGATCGTATCCGTTTCCTTCGCATTTTCGCCATTCGCACGAATATGCTTGAGCAAGGTGGCCGCATCATTGAAGTCGATGCTTGCGATATCCGGCGCATATTTTTTCACAGCTTCCACCATCGTCAAGCGATCAAACGGCTTGCCGAAATCGATTTCCATGCCTTGATAGTTCACCAGGGTCTTGCCCAATACTTTGGTGGCGATATCTCGAAACATGTCCTCGGTAAACTGCATTAGATGCAGGTAATCACGCCAGGCGATGTAGAACTCCATCATCGTAAATTCAGGGTTGTGGCGAACCGAAATGCCTTCGTTCCTGAAATTCCGATTGATTTCGAATACTCGCTCAAAGCCACCAACCACCAGGCGTTTCAAATAGAGCTCCGGCGCGATGCGTAGGTATAGCTCCATGTCCAGCGCATTGTGATGCGTCTTGAACGGACGCGCCGCAGCACCGCCGGGGATGGGGTGCATCATCGGCGTTTCGACTTCGAGATAGCCGTGGCTCACCATGAATTCGCGCATTGTCTGGACAATCTTCGAGCGCACAATGAACGTTTTGCGCACTTCCGGAT
>JANMZU010000032.1:0-2623 GCA_031383585.1 Betaproteobacteria bacterium | reverse complement strand
CTGGAATGAAAAGGCCCATTTTCCTCCAGCTCTTTTACCGGCATGCGGACCGTCTCGCCATACTTGTCACGCTTCTAATTGCGCTCGGCCTGACGCTGGGAATAACGCTTGCTGCGTGGCGCTATGCCACCAAGGCTGCGGAGCTCGAGGCCCATCGCCATTTCCAATTCCGCGTGGCACAGATGCATGAAGCAATCCGCGGACGTATGCTCGACTATGCGCAGGTCCTTCGTGGTGGCATCGGGCTCTTCGCCGCCGCCGGCAGTGTAAGCCGTGACCAGTGGCGTGCGTACGTGGCCAAGCAGCGCCTCGATGAAAGTTATCTGGGCTTGCAAGGATTCGGGTATGTCGAGGTAACACCCGCCAATGACGCACTCCTTGGATCTGTATTCGAGGAAAACCCATATGACGCCGCTGGCGCTCCGCCGGGCCGAGGGCTCGTCATTGATCCTGCAACGCGCAGCACACTCGAGCGCGCGCGGGATTCGGGAGCCGTAGCGCTAACGCCGTGGCTGGCGTCCGCGAAGGACACGACATTGGAGGCAGATTTCCTCATGTTCCTGCCGGTGTACCGAAATGGCATGCCGATTAACGACGTTTCGCAGCGTCGCTTTGCCACGAAGGGCTATGTCTTCGCCGTTTTTCGTGCGAGCAAACTGATGCGCGGTATCCTAGGCGTGATAGATGACATGCGCCTGCAAGTGGTCGATGGTGCCGACGCCAGCCGTGCGGGCCTTTTCTACGACAACCTGCCCAACATAGTCCAGCCGGGGCAAGCGTCGGGTACCGTCTATAGCGCAGAGTCGCGCATTTCCGTTATCGACCGTGTCTGGACTTTCCGTGCCACTTCGCTGCCCGCGTTCGAAGCTGCCATAGACCGGAGCCGGGCGAATCTTACGCTCACCGTTGGCCTTTTCGTCAGCCTCATGCTGACGGCGTTCGTCGGCGCGCTGTTAACGCAGCGTACCCGCGCGATGCGTATTACGCGGCGGGTGACGACGGAACTGCGCGAGAGCCGCGAAGTATTGGGCCTCGCACTGGATGGATCAAATCTGTCTCTGTTCGACTACAACTTGCAGACAGGCGCGATGCACCTTTCGGAGCGATGGAGCGTGCTACTGGGCCACCCCGCCGCGGCCACGGACACGACGCCGCGTGCACTGGCGGCACTTGTGCACCCCGATGATCTGCCCCACTTGAAACGTGCACTCATAGACGTACTGCAAGGCAATACTATTTTCTATGACGTAGAGCACCGCGTACGTCATCGCGAAGGCTATTGGTTGTGGATAAGGAGCAGAGCGCGGGTGGTGGAACGGGGAAGCAACGGGCGGGCATTGCGTCTGACCGGCACGAACTCCGATATCACCGAGCGAATGCAGATTCAGCGCATGAAGGACGAATTCATCGCGACTGTAAACCACGAGCTGCGCACGCCGCTGACTGCGCTCGTCGGCGCCCTTGCGCTGCTAAAGGAGGAAAGCGGCATTTTGCCCAACAAGGCCGAGACGTTTCTTGACATGGCCAATAAGAACGCGGACCGACTCGTCGCGTTGGTGAATGACATCCTTGAAATCGAGAAAATCGAAGCGGGCATGGTCGAGCTCAATTTAACGCATGTGGCGCTTGTCGCCTTCCTGGAGGAGGCCGTGGCAATGAATCAAGGTTACGCCGAGCAACACCAGACCCGTTATCAATTGGCTTTGCCCTTACCGGATGTCCAAGTCATCGCCGATCGTGGTCGGCTGCTCCAGGTGGTCACCAACCTGCTTTCAAACGCGGCCAAATTTTCGCCCAAAGGAGAAGTAGTGTCGTTGCGCGCGGAACACGCGGGCGATCGCATCAAGATTTCGGTGACTGATCGCGGACCAGGCATTCCGGAGGAGTTTCGATCCCGCATTTTCCGCAAATTCGCTCAGGCCGATACCCCTGACTCGGCAAAAAAGGGCGGGACGGGTCTCGGACTGGCGATTTCAAAAGCACTTGTCGAGGCCATGAACGGCGAGATCGGCTATTCCTCCCCGGCAGGGGCGGGCGCGACATTTTACATACTGCTCCCCATTGCTTAGGCCCGCCGGGAGAGATTTTTTTGAGTTCTTCGCAGACAGAGTCATTGCGCAATAAAACAATGCCTTGAGTACTGCGAGCTCGCGGGAATTACTAGTCGGAGACCTAACACTCGGCGTACTCGCAGCGACGGACCTAACCGGACTTTAACAACCCAGCCTCTTTTTCAGCTATTTTCGGCCTAAAATGAAACGTAACTATTTGTTTTATATAGATTCACGATCTATAAGTCGTTTTGTTGTGCCATAATCGTAGGCCGTATCCGCTTTTACCCTTGCCTTTCGCGTAGCATCCGGGCATGTTTATCCGTCAAACCAAAACCAACAACAAAGCCACCGGCGAGGCGTACTTTACCTTCCGCCTGGTGCGCGGCGAGCGCATCGGCGGCAAGGTGCGCCAGATCACGGTCCTCAATCTCGGTCGGCACTTTCCCCTCAAGCAGCAAGACTGGCCGCTGCTCTGTAGCCGCATCGAACAGCTGCTGCAACCACAGGAAACACTGCTCGCCATCGCCTGTGCGGCACATATCGAACGGGCCGCGCAACGCTACGTTGGC
>JANMZU010000002.1:0-3367 GCA_031383585.1 Betaproteobacteria bacterium | reverse complement strand
ACAAGTCGTAAAAGCGCTCAAAGATCCTCTACAGTTGGAAAAAAGGCTGCGTCAAAGAAGCCTGCCTCCGTACTGCAGATCAAATCCAATGCTTCACTTAAGCCTAAGGCTGGCGGAGATTTTGTTGTTGTGCAGTTTGGAGCGGCGAGAATTCGTACTGGCACTCCGCCCAAAACTCAGACAGCCAGAAACATCAAGGCAGGGCGCGATGCGCTTGTGCGAGCGGCAACTGGGTTCACCAAAAGTGGCATCAAACTCAATGCGCCGAACCTACCCCTTTATCACGCTGACCCAGCGACGCCGGGCGCACTGATACGCAGCATGGGCGGGAAGATCGAGGTGGGCGCCATTGTGAATGGCAAGTTCAGGGTTAAGGCTAAATGAACCAGGCTGAGTCTGCCGTCGCAGAGATGCTGGAGGCTCAGAAGAAGTCTGGAAAGCCGTTAGCTGTTGTCTTGGCGGGCCACAATGGTTCCGGCAAGTCGACGCTTTGGGAGAAGCGGCTAGCGAAATCAATGCAAATCCCGCTCGTCAACGCTGACAGAATGATGCTCTCCATATTGCCTGCAGCCGATGAAAAAGGCCATCTTCCCCCTTGGGCGCAAAACCTGCGCGATCAGAATAGAGACTGGATGAAAGTCGCCCAGAATGGCGTCCAGTACTTTGTTGCGCAAGCAATGGTGTTCAAGGTTCCCTTTGCAATGGAAACAGTTTTTTCACATTGGAAAGGGCGCCCTGATGGTACCTTTGAATCGAAGATCGACTTGATCAGGCAAATGCAAGATGCTGATTACTTTGTGCTGCTGTTGTTCGTCGGGCTTTCAAACTCGGACCTGTCAATTGCCCGGGTAATGACACGCGTCGCAGCGGGCGGGCACAATATTGACGCTGACACATTGAAAGACAGATTTCCCCGGACGCAACGTGCGATTTTCCATGCGAGCAGCGTAGCAGATGCAACAATTCTGTTCGACAACAGCCGCGAAGAAAAGCAAGCCTTTACAGTCTGCCGAGTACAACTCAAAGCCGAGGAAAAATATGATCGCAGGGCTTCAACGAGAAAAGTCGAGCC
Source organism: Betaproteobacteria bacterium (assembly GCA_031383585.1). GTDB lineage: Bacteria > Pseudomonadota > Gammaproteobacteria > Burkholderiales > Usitatibacteraceae > UKL13-2. The sequence goes on along the minus strand of JANMZU010000002.1, from coordinate 2,295 downwards.
AGCAATTCTTGAATGGCTAAACGTCGTCGCGCCGCGCGATCCTTCATCAGAATAACCAAGGCAACGACATACCTGTCCAAGACTGGTGGCTCTGCATGAAAACTGACACTTGTATCGATCAAAACGGTACGTAGGGGTCACAGTCAAATTGATTTTTCTGGAAGTAGTTTGACTTTGACCCCTATGACTCGAAGCGCCGATTGTGACTATTCTCATACGGGAAACTTCTCTTTGCTGGCGCGATGCCAAAAGGACGAAAAAGAGCGATGGAATTTTTCAGGATCGATGAAGGCTCTTGGTGCCGCATTTGCCTTGGCGCCAAGCGCAACGCTCGCCTCAATGAATTCCATGTAGTGCGGGTTCAGGGTACGAGACGCGCTGATGGATCCCAGCGCCGCATTAGATCCCCCGCTGACAATCCACACTGCGTCACAACACTCACGCATCGCCTTCAATACAAAACGCCAGCGAAGCTCGCTCCACGGGTATTCGAGGTGAAACGCGGGCAAGATTAATCCAATGGAGAGTGTATTAGCTGGCCGCTGCAACGACCAAGGATGTAACAGCTTGCCAGCGAAGTTAGCGGGGCAGGAATCAAGTACTGCGAGGCCATACTCCCGTGCAAGCGCCACTATTTGTGACGGGGTGATCCACGGCGGCGCCACTGTGGATACAAGCGACGCGCGTTTCTGCGGCGCTTCGCGAATGGCCGGCCGATGTCGCGCTATCTGATCAAGCGCTTCATAGGTGGAATCAATTGCGGTGCCCGCGTGGTCCAGGCCTGGCGCGTATTTTTCTACGTTTTCGGCATTGAACAAATACGGTTTACCGGTCCACGTTCCGGCCACCCACTGCCATGACAGGGTATTGGACGCCAGATCACCATCGAGCAAATACCCGAACATCCAGCGCGCACCGGCACGCCAGTCCACCTTGCGAATGTGCACAACGTAACTGGCGATCCACATGCGAGCATGGTTATGCAGGTAGCCGGTATCGTAGAGCGCACGTATTTGTGCGTCGATGATAGCAACGCCCGTCGTCGCGCTGAGGATGTCTTCCGGCATTTCCAACGCATATCCAACCAACCCGTCCGCAGGCAGTGGATGCTGATTGCGCCAGATGTCGTCGCGCTGAATTCGCCAGACGTGATGAAAATACTCGCGCCAACCCAACTCGAAACTGAATTTATCCTGCCAGCCGGTCGGGGTTCGGCTGGCCAGGCGCGAAATTACCTCAGACACATCGGTGACGCCATGCGTAAGAAAGGCTGAGAGCCGCGAGACCTTGCCATCCAAAGCGTTTCGCGTACGCGCATATTGGGCGAGGTTGACTGCGTCGATTTTTGAAACGGCGGTTTCGCGGGCGTTTGGTTCCGGCATCCCTGGTAGCGAGACTTGCAGGTCGGTATTTAAGTCGTTCAATTCAATTTGTCCCAGTTCGATTTTGCGACCACTGAATGGCGCCTGACCACAACTTGTGAAATGGCGGTCTACGGTCAGGTGCCCTCGGTTGGACGAACATTCATAGTCGTTGGCTGTCAGGCTGTGGGATGCCATTGTCGGTTGGCGGCGAAACAATGAATCCCCTTTGCGTGCAAGCACCTGTGCTCGCAAACAGACACCACGTCAGGTTCGCAAATGCGCGCTCAGCCGCTGTTACCGACTTTGGCCACATGCGCAACTTCTTCATACGGCTGCACCAAGACCCATCCTTCACCCGAAAATTTCATCTGTACCGATTCACCACTGGCCCGTCCAAAAAACGTACCCAGCGAAATATCGGTGCGCATGTCGGGGCTTAAATTTCCACTCCACGCGACGGTCGCATTTGGATCGGTAAACACATCGCCCGTGGCACGACTCACTGGCAGCAATAGTGGCTCGCCATGCGTGGTGATCGCAGTTAACCCGGTGCCAGAAATCCTCACATTGAACAATCCCCCCGCCATCATGCCGGCCATGCTTTTGATCATGGTGATATCCGAATCAAGCGAAGATTCCAGCGCCAGCATGTCATTGCCGTTCACACAAATACTTTCATCTTGCAGCTGAAGTACGTGCACACGCTTACCTCTATCCGCCAGATAGATGCGGCCCTGCCCTTCCATTTTCATCAGCGTCATCCCTTCGCCGGTAAACGCTTTTTTGAACATTTTGCCGAGGCCATCTTCCAAAGCGCCCTTGCGCGAGAATTTAATGTCGCCACGATAGGCGATCATTGCACCGGCTTTCGAATAGACCATACCGCGCAAGTTAATTTGCAACGTTGATTTATTCTCGATTTCAAACACGC
>JANMZU010000972.1:0-3277 GCA_031383585.1 Betaproteobacteria bacterium | reverse complement strand
CGATGCCGCTACACTTGCTTCGACCAAGCGTTGCCGCGCTCGACGATCTCGCCAAGAATTACCGCTCGACTATCGTGCTATGCACGGCAACGCAGCCTGCGCTGGAGGATACCGGCGAGCCTGACGAGAGCTTCAAAGGCGGCTTGAAATGCGTGCGGGAAATAGCGCCCGACCCAAAGAACCTCTATGACCGGCTCAAGCGCGTCAGCGTTGAGGATATTGGCGTCGTCGATGATATAGCGCTCGTCGGCCGTTTGGCTTCGCACGACCAAGCGCTCTGCATCGTCCATACTCGCGCCCATGCTCGCGAGCTATATCTAGTACTAAAAAGTGAACCCGGCACGACGCATCTTTCAGCCTTGATGTGTCCTCAACACAGGAGCGAACGCCTCGCCGTCATCAAGCAACGCCTCAAGGACGAGGAACCTTGCCGCCTGATCGCTACATCACTCATCGAAGCGGGTGTGGACGTCGATTTCCCTGTCGTCTACCGCGCAAGCGCGGGCCTCGATTCGATTGCCCAAGCCGCAGGCCGTTGCAACCGCGAGGGAAAGCGGTCTGCCGCGGAAAGCCACGTCTACGTCTTCGAACCCGCGGATCGCAAGCTCCCCAACAGCATGGCGGCGACGACTGGTGTTGGGCGCGAAATGATGCGCATCCACAGAGACGATCCGCTGTCGCTCGAAGCGATCAAGAACTACTTCCAGCATGTCTATTGGTCCCAGTCGGCAGGACAGCAAGACGGCCTGGATAAACACGGCATCCTTGCCCGCCTGGAAGAACGAGCGCATTCTGCCGACCTCATGTTCCCCTTCGAAGACATCGCCCGCGATTTCCGCATGATCGAGAACGCCACCCGCCCGATCCTGATCCCATTCGGCGACCACGGTCCGGGCCTGATCGCAGAATTGGCGAGCGCCGACAACGTCGGCCCAATCGCGCGAAAACTCCAACGCTACATTGTGCAGGTGCCGCATCAGGCCTTCGCAGCCCTGGCAGTGGCGGGTTCGATCCAAGCCATCAATCCGCAACGCTTCGGCGACCAGTTCTGGCGTCTCACCAATATCGACCTCTACCACGACGACTTCGGCCTCGACTGGAGCGATCCGACCTTCCGCAAAGCCGAAAACGATATCTTTTGAAGTGTATTATACTAGGAATTGACATGCGGGCTGCGATAAGGCTAACGTTCAAGGTGCATGGTCGTGCTAAGCGGTTCCGCGTTCTGTTGACGGGTCCAAACCGCCAGCGCGTGGATTGAAACCTAGTTTAATATAGACCTGCCAATTCTGCGTTGCCCTCGGAGTTCCAAGCTCCGAGGGTCAGCAGACAGTACTGTGAATAGCGGTAACAACACTTATTGCGCGCTACCCACGGCAACCCAAGTCTGACACGCTCTCTTCCATCGGAACTTCCGGAGACAGACAATGACCTACGGCGTGAAGCTGCGGGTGTGGGGCGACTATGCTTGCTTCACGCGCCCGGAAATGAAAGTCGAACGCGTGTCCTATGATGTCATCACGCCGTCGGCGGCGCGCGGCATCCTCGAAGCGATTCACTGGAAGCCCGCGATCCGCTGGACCATCGACCGCATCCACGTCCTAAAGCCAATCAAGTTCACCTCGATCCGCCGCAACGAGGTCGGCTCGAAGATTTCGTCGCGCAACGCTACGACGGCAATGAACGCAGGCTCACTCGTCGGCCTAGGCTTGCTGGTCGATGACGACCGTCAGCAGCGCGCCTCCACCATATTGCGTGATGTCGAATATGTCATCGAAGCCCATTTCGACCTCACGACAAAAGCCAGCGACGACACCGAAGGCAAACACCTCGACATCTTCAATCGCCGCGCGGCGGCTGGTCAATGCTTCCACAACCCCTGTTTTGGTACGCGTGAGTTCGTCGCGTCGTTCGCCCCTGTCGCTGGCGCCATCCCGCGCGCCGATCCGAGCTTAAAAGGCGCGCGCGACCTTGGTTACATACTCTACGACATCGACTTCGCCCGTGATCGCACGCCGCTGTTCTACCGTCCCACCATGATCGACGGCATCATCGACGTCGCCCGCTTCGCGCCGAAAGAAGACCGCGCATGATCCTCCAGGCATTGAAGGGCTATTATGATCGCCTATCGGCTGCTTCTCCCGACGAGATTGCGCCATATGGCTTTAGCGAACAAAAGATTTCGTTCGAAGTCGTACTGCGACCCGACGGTACAATTGCCGACATCAACGATCTGCGCGTCCAGCAGGGCAAAAAGCTCGTGCCGCGCGTGCTGCAAGTTCCAATGCCGCCGAAGCGATCAGGCCGAACGCCTCCGCCAGCTTTTTTGTGGGACAAGACAGCTTACATTTTTGGCGTAGATTCCGATGACGCTGGTGCTCTCGTCGAAAACATTCCCTACGGCACAGAGTTCCGACGCTACCATGAAGAACTGCTGAAAAATGCCGAAGACATCGGACTATCAGCATTTCTTACGTTTCTAAGAAGTTGGCAGCGCGCTGGCTATCCGGCGTTGCGAAACTATCAAGAAATGCTGGGCACCAACGTCGTGTTTCGGCTCGATGGCGAACGTTGCTATTTGCACCAAAGGAAAGTCGCGCTTACAATTTGGAGTGCAGCACTATGCATTGAAGATGCGGAATTATCAGACTGTTTGGTGACAGGACTGTCAGGGCCTGTTGCTCGACTGCATCCTTCCATCAAGGGAGTACAAGGCGGGCAACCCGCAGGAGCATCGATCGTCTCATTCCAACTAGACGCATCAAAATCCTACGGCAAGGAACAAGGCGCCAACGCACCGGTCTCTGAGGCTGCAACCTTCGCCTACACGACCGCGCTAAACTCGATGCTCTCCCGCACCAGCGGCCGCGATGCGCGTGACAGGCCGATCTACAAAAACCGGGTCCAGATCGGCGACGCCACCACTGTCTTCTGGGCCGAATCCGATAACGCTAGCGAGGCTAGCACGTCCGAAGACCTGATGGCTGCCCTCTTCAACCCGCCCGGCGAGTCGCAAGACGACGACAGCAGCGCGACAACCAAGCTCCGCAACATTGTAAAAGCGATGGCCGATGGCCGCCCCATCGAACAGGCAGCCCCAGATCTCGCCAAAGACACCCGCTTCTACGTGCTGGGCCTCTCGCCCAACGCCGCGCGCATTTCGGTCCGCTTCTGGCACGACACGACCTTCGGCGATCTAGCCAGTGCGTTTCAACAGCACTGGGCTGATTTACGTATCGAGCCCGTCCCGTGGCGGACCGCCCCTGCAATCTGGCAG
>JANMZU010000906.1:0-2648 GCA_031383585.1 Betaproteobacteria bacterium | reverse complement strand
GGCCCGAACGGCACGGGTAAATCGACGTTGATGAAGATCATGGCGGGGATGGACACGGAATTCACCGGCGAAGCATGGCCCGGCGAGCACATCACCGTCGGCTATCTGGCGCAGGAGCCCGAGCTCGACCCGAACAAGACGGTGCGCGAAAATGTCATGGACGGTGTTCGTCCGGTTGCGGACCTTGTCGACCGCTTCAACGAAATCTCGACGATCATGGGTGACCCACCCGAAGACGCCGATTTCGACGCGCTCATGGAAGAAATGGGCACGTTGCAGGAAAAGATCGACGCCGTTGACGGTTGGTCGCTTGATAGCCAGCTTGAACTGGCAATGGATGCGCTGCGCTGCCCTCCGGGCGATGCCAGTGTGGTCAGCCTGTCGGGCGGTGAAAAGCGGCGGATTGCGTTGACGCGCCTGCTGCTGGAAAAACCCGACATCCTGTTGCTCGATGAACCTACCAACCATTTGGACGCCGAGAGCGTTGCTTGGCTTGAAAAGCATCTGGTCGATTACAAGGGCAACGTCATCCTCGTTACCCATGACCGTTATTTCCTCGACAACGTCGTCAGCTGGATTCTCGAACTCGATCGCGGGCGCTATTTTGTCTATGAAGGCAACTACTCCACTTACCTTGAGAAAAAGGGCAAGCGGCTAGAGCAAGAAGCGCGTGAGGACAGCGGTCGCCAGAAAGCAATTAAAGACGAGCTGGAATGGATCAGGCAGAGCCCTAAAGCGCGGCAAACCAAGTCCAAGGCGCGTATCAAAAGCTTTGATCAGCTGGTGCAGGCGCAGGAAAACCGCACGCCCGGCAAAGCGCAGATCGTTATTCAGGTGCCAGAACGGCTCGGTAGCAAAGTGATCGACGTCAACAATGTGTCGAAAGCTTATGGCGACAAATTACTGTTTGAAAACCTGTCCTTCAGCGTTCCTCCCGGCGGTATTGTCGGTGTGATTGGCGCGAACGGCGCTGGTAAATCGACGTTGTTCCGCTTGATAACGGGGCAGGAAACGCCGGATAGTGGCGAAGTTGTGCTGGGCGATACTGTGCGTTTGGGCTTTGTTGATCAGAGCCGTGACGACCTTGATCCCAATAAAAACGTCTGGGAGGAAATCTCTGGCGGCGCGGATTATATGAAGGTCGGCAAGCACGAAACGCCGACGCGGGCCTATGTCGGCGCGTTCAACTTTAAGGGCGCGGATCAACAGAAAAAGGTCGGCTTACTCTCAGGCGGTGAACGCAACCGCGTGCATATGGCCAAGATGTTGAAAGAAGGCGGTAACGTGTTGCTGCTCGATGAACCGACTAACGATTTGGATACCGAAACTTTGTCCGCACTTGAAGAAGCGCTGGAAAGCTTCGCCGGTTGCGCCGTGGTCATCAGCCATGACCGCTTCTTCCTTGACCGTCTGGCCACGCACATATTGGCGTTTGAAGGCGATAGCCATGTCGAGTGGTTTGAAGGTAACTTTGACGCGTACGAGGAAGACAAGATCCGCCGGTTAGGGGATGAAGCGACTAGGCCGCACCGGACAAGTTATAAGAAGATGACACGTTAGGGTTTCGGCGTTTCTAAAGTTAAACCGGCAATTGTCATTGACCGGATTATCTGCCCGAAGCGAACTTCTGCCTGGTTAGCATAGCCTTTTGGCTGTGGCTCAGACATTTGAGTTATTAGCCGTGCTTTTACGTCGACTACCCAATATTCTGCGATCCCGGCAGCAGCATAAAGCGCGGCTTTCACGCCTAGATCAACGCGTAACGTCGAATCTGAAACCTCAACGACAAGCTTAGCAGCTTCAAGCGGGACTACGCCGTCGCCATCCGGATCATTTGTAAGGATGATGTCAGGCTCGGGCACGTCATAATCCGAGATGTGCAATGAAACGTCGATCAGAACCGATAGGTCGCTATCCATTTCCTTTAGTGCATTCAAAATTGCAAAAGAAAGGTAAGTGACCGTTCGCGCGTGGGGCCGATGTTTGGGACGCATATAAAAAATCTCTCCCCCAAACAATTCTGCCCGTTTGTCTCCAAATGCACCGCTCTCATCAAGGAGCAGAAAATCCCCCACCGTCAGACGATGTTTCGAAAGTGTATCGACGATTTCCTGCGCAGTCATGGCTTGCATATATCACCTCATCGCCTGACAGCAAAGAGCGCAAGTCACTCCACCCAATCCAGCCCCATGTCGCGGTAAACATCGCGGTCTTCGTCCCAATTGGGTTTGACCTTTACATGCAGATAAAGGTGCACCTTCACGCCCATATTTTTGGCGATTTCCTCGCGCGCTGTGGCGCCGATGGATTTGATCCGCGCGCCGCCTTTGCCAAGGATAATCGCGCGCTGGCTTTCGCGTTCGACAAAGATTTGCTGGTATAATTCCAGACTGCCATCGGCGCGCTCGACATATTTTTCGGTCTCGACGGTGCTGGCATAGGGCAGTTCGTCGTGCAGTTGCAGATACAGCTGCTCGCGCGTGATTTCGGCGGCCATCAGGCGCTCTGTCGCGTCGGAGATTTGATCCTCGGGATAATGCCAATCGCCCTCGGGCATTTCGGCTGCGACGGCGGCTTTCAGTTCGGCGACAGCCTCGCCCGTCTCCGCGCTGATATAGAGGATGCGTTCAAACTCGCACATATCGATC
>JANMZU010000878.1:0-6237 GCA_031383585.1 Betaproteobacteria bacterium | reverse complement strand
GCGCGCGGGCAGAGCTGAAGCCCCCACCGATTATGGGTAACGGGGCAACGTTTCCCGTTGTCGCGTCCGCAAAGTTGGTTTCCGTGCGCCAGGCCTTCGATGCGGCCTGGCAGCGCGCGGTGCTTCGAGCAGAGGCCGAGGGGTTTGCAGCTCGACTGAACGCTGAGCAGGGTGTCGCCACAAATTTGTTGGCCGGTCCACCATCCCTTGAGCTTTCTCAGCGTACCGACCGTTGGCATGACGCCACCGGCGCCCGGGAAAATGAGGTTGGTCTCGCGTTGCCACTTTGGCTGCCGGGCCAGCGTAGTGCGCGCATGGCGTCGTCAGCGATCGGGCTGCGCGTAGCGGATGCGACCATCGCCAGCAGTCGCCTGCGTTTGGCAGGTGAGGTTCGAGCGGCGGCATGGACCATCGCTTCGCTTCACGCTGAGTTGCAGATTGCCGACGATCAAGCGGCCTATCTGAAGCAACTCGCAGCGGACGTTCTGCGCCGGGTGGAGGCCGGTGATCTCGCCCGGTCGGATTGGCTTGCGGCAGAGGCCGAATCGCTCGGTGCCGGAGCCGCGGTATTGGAAACGCGAGTCCGCGTCAATTCCGCCTGGAGCCGATGGACGTTATTGACCGGGCTCGATGCCCTGCCAGAACCCAAAGAGAGCCCGCCGACAAAGACAGAGACACCGAGCCCGCATCCCGAGGTGGAGCTGGCCGCGTTTTCCCAAGACCGCGCGATGCGACAAGCCGATCTTGCGGCCATGTCCAAATGGGATCCGCCAGAGTTGTTGTTGCGCGTTAAAGACGATATTCCTGCAACCGGAATTCCCGCGCAACGCAGCCTCGGCATCAGCATTCGCATTCCGCTTGGCGCGTCAGAGCGTGGCTTGACACAGTTCGCCGAAGCGCAGTCCAACCGAATCGTGGCCGAACTCCACAATCGACGTGAGCAGGAACGGCTCGCTGCGGAGGCCGCGAATGCAAAGCTCGTCGTCGAGATCGCGCAGCAGGGCCTGTCGGCCGAGCAACTGCGCACAAATCGCCTCACCGAGCGGGCCGAGCTCATCGAAAAGTCGTTTAAGTTGGGCGAATCACCCTTAGCCGAATTACTCCGCGCCAAGTCCGCCGCAATACAAGCGATAGCGAGCCGCGCAAAACAGGAAGCGGTTGCAGGCCTTGCGGCTGCGCGCTTGAAACAAGCCCTAGGAGAACTCCCATGAATTCTGTGTATTCAGCATCGTTGTTCACGCTGCGGCGTCGAATGTCTCCCGCAAAATGGACCGCGACGCTTGCGTTCAGCGCCTTGTGCGCTTTAGGCGCCCTAAGCATTGCACCGACCGTAGTGTTTGCAGGGCCTGGCGCGCACGGCCCTGATGGCCAACACCTAGATGCGCCGGTGGCTGGCGCTGGCGCGGCTGGTGCGGCGCCGCGCGTTGAAGCCAAGACTGACCTTTTTGAATTGGTTGGCCAACTGCGCGGGGGTGAATTTTCCATATTCATTGATCGGTTTGCCACCAACGCGCCGCTCCTTAACGCCAAAGTGGAAGTGGAGTCGGGTTCACTCAAAGCGGTGGCGAAATTTCTTGATGACAATGGCAACTACGCCATTGAGGATGTGGCATTTCTCAAAGCCCTCTCAGCGCCCGGTGCACACCCACTTGTGTTTACCGTGGTCGCGGGCGAGGAAAGTGATTTGCTCGACGGCACGCTGACGGTCTCGTCCGAACTTGAGTCGCAATCACACTCACACTCACATGGGCAGACGTACTTTGGCCTATCGAGATTCGCCGCGCTCGGCATCGCCATTGGTACGCTGGCACTGCTGATCGTCGGCGGGCTATTTTTTCGCAGTCGGATGAGACGCAACGTAACCCGACCACATGCAGGGAGCCGATCATGAATCGAAGCCAATTTCAATCCGTTGCTTGCCGGTGTATACGGTCAACATCCGCAGGGTTTGCCCTGCTCGTGTTGATGGCCGGATTCGCCGTTGCGGGTCCCGGCGCGCATGGGCCCAACGGCGAGCATCTTGACGGACCCACCGCCAATCCGGCGTCTGGGCTCGCACGCTTGCCCGATGGGAGTGTCAACGTGCCCAAGTTAGCACAGCGCCGCATGGCCATTCGCACACAGTTGGCCCCGGAGAGCGAAGCAAATTCCACTATCGAATTGTCAGGACGCGTCATCGCTTATCCCGCCGCGGGGGGGCGCGTTCAGGCAGCGCATGGCGGGCGGATCGAGCCCGGTCCGCGCGGGCTGCTTGTCGCGGGGCAACCGGTCAAGCGCGGAGAGGTGCTGGCCTACGTTCGGCACCACGCCGACCCCTATGCAGAAGCCGCACAGCGCTCGCAGCTCGCCGAGTTGCGTGCAAATCGAACCATCGCCGCACAACGTGTGCAGCGTCTCGAGGCGTTGGAAGGAACCGTTCCGCGCAAAGATATTGAAGCCGCACGCGCCGAGCTCGCCAGTTTAGTCGAGCGGGAGCAGCGCATCACTCAGAGTATCGTCGCGCGCGAGCCGCTGCTTTCGCCTGCCGACGGCGTTGTTGCGCGTGCAGACGTCACGCTGGGGCAAGTGGTGGAACCGAAGGATGTGCTGTTCGAGGTTGTCGATCCCGCTAAGCTGATGGTGGAAGTGAACGCCTCCGACACCGCAATGGCGCTGCGCATCCAAAGTGCCGGCATTGCTGGCGTGGAGGGGGCGCGTCTTGCCGTCGTCGGTGTCGGCCGCAGCTTGCGTGACGGCGTGTTCCCGATCACCTTCCGCATTGAGGTTGTGAAAGATGCGGCGAAGAAAGGCATCGCACTGCCGCTCTCGGTAGGCCAGCCCGTCACGGTGATTGCGCAGTTTAAGGAGCGTACCAAGGGTATTGTGCTGCCCGCGCAAGCGATCGTGCGCAACCCATCGAACGAGCCGGTCGTCTGGATCAAAGTGACCGCTGAACGCTATGCGCCACAGCCCGTATTGTTCCGACCGCTCGATTCGCAGACGGTGCTCGTGACCAAGGGGTTATCGGCTGACAACCGCGTCGTGGTGCAGGGCGCACCACTCATCGCGCAGATTCGCTAGGCAGGGAACCATCATGTTCAATTGGATTGTTCGCGCCAGCCTTGCGAATCGACTGTTTGTGCTGGCCATGGCCGCGCTACTGGTGGTCTACGGCGCACTGATGGCCAAACGCACGCCGGTCGATGTCTTCCCGGACCTGAATAAGCCGGTGATTACCGTTCTCACCGAGGCGGGCGGCATGGCGCCGGAAGAAGTAGAGCAGCTCATCACGTTTCCGGTTGAGACTGCGCTGAATGGCATGCCCGGTGTGTCGCGTGTACGTTCGACCTCGGGAATCGGGTTGTCTATTCTCTATGCGGAATTCGATTGGGGAACGGATATCTACCGGAATCGCCAATTGGTCTCGGAGCGCCTTGCGCTTGTCAAAGAGCAATTACCAGCTGGCATCACACCCATCATGGGACCCGTCTCTTCCATCATGGGCGAGGTGATGTTGATCGCGCTACCGCTGAACGCGGGTGACGGCAAAGTGGCGCCAGCGACGCCGATGCAGGCCAGGGAGTATGCGGACTTTGTGCTTCGTCCACGGTTGCTGTCGATTGCCGGGGTGGCACAGGTGATCCCCATTGGCGGCGAGGTGCGGCAGCTACGCGTTGAGCCGGATACCTCGCGCATGGCGCAGTTTGGCGTCTCGCTGACACAAATTGAAAATGCGTTGAAAGGGTATTCATCGAACGCAGGCGGCGGGTTTATTGATTTGAACAGCCGCGAGTATTTGATTCGTCATGTTGGACGAACCAATCGTCTTGAAGATTTGCAGGGTCTCGCGGTTGCGTGGAAAGGGGGGCGACCAATATTGCTCGAGCAGGTCGCAAAAGTGGGCTTCGCGGCAGCCTTAAAGCGCGGTGACGCGGGTTACAACGGCGCGCCCGCTGTAATTATCAGCGTACAAAAACAGCCGGCGGCCGATACGGTGAAGCTAACCAAGAGCATCGAGTCCGCACTCGAGGAATTAAAACAGGGACTGCCATCAGGGCTGAGCGCACCGAAAGTACTATTCCGTCAAGCCGACTTCATCAAAGCGTCGATTCGCAATGTCACGGAAGCGTTGCGAGACGGCGCAATCATAGTTGCGATCGTCTTGTTCGTATTTCTGTTGTCGGCACGAACTACACTCATCTCACTAACAGCAATTCCATTGTCGCTTGCGGTCACCGCGATTACGTTTCAGTGGTTAGGACAATCGATTAATGTCATGACATTGGGTGGATTGGCAATCGCCATCGGTGAACTGGTGGATGATGCGGTGGTGGACGTCGAAAATATCGTACGTCGGCTCAAACTCAATCGACTTTTGCCCGAGCCGAAGCCCCTGCTGGATGTTGTGCAAAGCGCCAGTGTGGAAGTGCGATCAGGGATCGTCTACGCCACGGCCATTGTGGTGCTGGTGTTCATTCCCCTGTTCGCGCTGCCCGGGATCGAGGGCAGACTGTTCTCGCCGATGGGGATTGCCTATATCGTTTCGATCCTGGCGTCTATGTTTGTCTCGATGACGGTGACCCCGGTGCTGTGTTATTACCTGTTGCCGCATATGAAGCGGCTTGATCATGGCGATGGTCCGCTGGTCGCAAGGCTGAAGCAGTGGGATGAGAAAGTCCTCGCGTGGTCTTTTCCCCGGGCGAAGATGCTCATGCTGATTGCGGCAATCGCCGTCGCGGTTGCCGCAGCAAGCGTACCTTTTTTCCCGCGTGCATTTTTGCCGGCGTTCAATGAAGGCTCACTCGTGCTCTCGCTACTGTTAACACCGGGCACATCGTTGGAAGAAGCGAATCGTATGGGGTCTGCGGCGGAGCGGCTGATTGCACAAGTGCCGGAGGTGACGCAAGTCGGGCGTCGAACTGGTCGCGCTGAATTGGATGAACACGCGGAGGGTGTGCACTCGTCAGAGCTCGATGTCGACTTAAAACGCTCAACGCGCGACCGGGAAGCCATCATGGCCGACATCCGCGACCAACTCTCGTCGCTGCCGGCCGCCGTTGCCATCGGCCAGCCAATTTCGCACCGGCTGGACCACCTGCTGTCAGGCGTTCGCGCACAGATCGCGATCAAGATTTTTGGTGATGACCTCGACACTTTGCGAGGGCTGGCAGAACAGATGCGCGTTGGTCTTACAGGCATCCCTGGCCTGGTGGATTTGACGGTAGAAAAGCAGGTGCTCATCCCGCAAATCACGGTGCGGCTTGACCACCGGCGCGCGGCACAGGCGGGACTCACCCCGGGTGAGGCGATACAAACGCTGACGGCACTGACCGATGGCGCACATGGCGCGCAAATTGTGGACGGTGCACGACGCTATGAATTAGTGCTGAGGCTGCCTGATGCAAAGCGCAGCCCTCAAGACTTGGCACAAACGCTGATTGATACACCGTCGGGGCGGATACCCGTGTCGGCGATTGCAACCGTTTCGGAATCCGACGGGCCCAACCAGATCGGTCGTGAAAATGGTCGTCGTCGCATTGTCATCTACGCCAATACGGATGGGTCAGATATGGGCCACATCATCAGCGACATTCGCGAAGTAGTCTCGAAAACGACCCTGCCGGCCGGCACGTTTGTGAGTTTGGAAGGACAATTCCAGGCGCAGGAGCAAGCGACTGCGCTCATTGCAGGTCTCTCCGTCATCGCACTCGTGATGATTTTTTTGGTGCTTTATTCACGGTATGAATCGGCAGTCCTCGCCGGTGTGATCATGGCCAATATCCCGCTGGCGTTGGTCGGTAGTGTCATTGCAATGTGGATCGCAGAGGTCAGCCTATCGGTTGCATCCATGGTCGGCTTCATCACGCTTGCAGGGATTGCAACACGCAATGGCATTCTTAAAGTCAGCCACTACATTAATCTCTGCAAGTTTGAGGGCCAGTCGTTTGATCAAAAGATGATTGTGCGCGGATCGCTCGAGCGATTGACTCCGGTGCTGATGACTGCCCTGGTCGCTGCTTTTGCCTTGACGCCACTGCTGTTTGCCGGCGATGCGCCGGGCAAGGAAATCTTGCATCCGGTTGCGGTGGTTATCTTCGGTGGGCTGATCAGTTCAACCTTGCTCGACACGATCCTCACGCCGATTGTGTTTTGGCGAGTTGGAGAAAGCGCGACAAATATGTTGATCTCGAAAGGTGGCACCGTCAGTGTTGCTTCGCCAGATTCTACAAAGGAGGTGTTTTGACCGTTGCGGTGAAG
>JANMZU010000871.1:0-2283 GCA_031383585.1 Betaproteobacteria bacterium | reverse complement strand
TGCTGGTGCGCGCCATGTCGATGGGCAAGTTGCATCACGCCATGATGGGTACGGCGGCAGTGGCCATCGGTACCGCTGCGGCGATTCCGGGCACGTTGGTGAATACTGCCGCGGGCGGCGTCGCACGCAATGCCGTTCGATTTGGCCATCCGTCCGGCACGCTTCGCGTCGGCGCTGAAGCGACCGAGAAAGACGGCGAATGGATCGTCACCAAGGCCATCATGAGTCGCAGCGCACGTGTGCTGATGGAAGGCTGGGTGCGGGTGCCTGGTGACACATTCTGAACGTGCGACAGGCGCAAAGTCAGGCTTCTATCGCGATCACTGTCAAAGGCCTTAAAATCATCAATCCAGCCGCGTGACCACACTGCCACGCGCTTTTCCAGAGGACCCACCATGGCTCACAATCTCCACGACACGCGTCAGCAGCTGACGCTGAAATCCGGTAAGACTGCCACCTACTATTCGCTGCCAAAACTGGCGGAGACGTTTCCGAATGTGAGGCGCCTGCCTGTCTCGATCCGCATCGTGCTCGAAAGCGTGTTGCGCAATTGCGATGGCAAGAAAGTATCGGAGGAACACATCAAGGAGCTCGCCGCGTGGCAGCCGACGGCGGCTCGCACGGCAGAGATTCCGTTTGTCGTCGCCCGCATTGTTTTGCAGGATTTCACGGGAGTGCCGCTGCTGGCTGATCTCGCAGCGATGCGCGGCGTGGCCGCCAAGCTTGGCAAAAATCCAAAGGTGATCGAGCCGCTGGTGCCCGTTGATCTGGTCGTTGATCACTCGGTGCAGATTGATCATTACGGCACGGCCGATTCGCTGGACCTGAATATGAAACTCGAATTCCAGCGTAACCAGGAACGCTATGAGTTCATGAAATGGGGAATGCAGGCGTTCGACACGTTCAAAGTTGTGCCACCTGGCATCGGTATCGTGCATCAGGTGAATCTGGAATATCTGGCTCGCGGTGTGCACGACAAGAATGGCGTGCTCTACCCCGACTCACTGGTCGGCACAGACTCACACACCACCATGATCAACGGCGTGGGCGTGGTTGGCTGGGGTGTAGGCGGCATCGAGGCCGAGGCCGGGATGCTGGGCCAACCGGTCTATTTTTTGACGCCAGATGTGGTTGGCGTCAATCTCACCGGCAAGCTGCCGGAGGGCACCACCGCGACGGATCTCGTTTTGACAGTCACGCAGATGCTGCGGGCTGCGAAAGTAGTCGGCAAGTTTGTGGAATTCTTCGGCGAAGGCGCGCGTGCACTCAGCGTTCCGGACCGCGCCACCATTGCCAATATGGCTCCGGAGTACGGTGCCACGATGGGCTTTTTCCCGGTCGATGAAGCGACGATGGAATATTTTCGGGCGGGTGGCCGCACGAGCGAGGAACTCGACAAATGCGAAAGCTACTTCAAGGCGCAAGGCATGTTCGGCGTGCCAATGGCGGGTGACTGCGATTACTCGACCACACTTACGCTTGACCTGTCGACCATCAAAACCTCGCTCGCTGGACCAAAGCGTCCGCAAGACCGGATAGAGCTAGGCGATATGAAGTCGCAATTCACGTCGCTGTTTTCCAAGCCACCGGCTGAGAATGGTTTTTCCAAAGCGGCGGGGGATTTGGCCACGCGATTCACCACGTCAGATGGCGTTGATCTTGGCTCCGGCGATGTCCTGATCGCTGCGATTACATCGTGCACCAATACGTCAAACCCCAGTGTGATGCTGGCTGCAGGATTACTCGCCAAGAAGGCCGTCGAACACGGCCTCACCGTCAAACCACATATCAAGACCTCACTGGCGCCAGGAAGCCGCGTCGTCACCGACTATTTGACTAAGTCCGGCCTGCTACCTTATCTGGAAAAGATGGGCTTCTACCTCGCCGGCTACGGCTGCACCACCTGTATTGGCAATGCCGGCCCGCTGGCATTGCCAATCGAAGAATCGATTGTGAAGAACGATCTCGTCTGCGCGGCCGTGTTGTCCGGCAATCGCAATTTTGAAGCGCGTATTCACGCCAACATTCGCGCTAATTTTCTCGCCTCGCCACCGCTGGTGGTGGCGTACGCCATTGCGGGCAGTGTGCTGGTCGATTTGCAAACCGAGCCAGTTGGCCAAGGCACCAAAGGCCCCGTGTATCTGAAAGACATCTGGCCGACCAGTCACGAAATCGCCGGCGTGCTGGGCTTTGCGATGGACCCTGCTGTGTTCAATGCGCGCTATTCCAATCTGGGTGCCGACAATCCCCTATGGCGAAACATCAAGGGAACCGTTGGACAGG
>JANMZU010000807.1:0-2890 GCA_031383585.1 Betaproteobacteria bacterium | reverse complement strand
TCAAGTTCGACCTTTTCAATCGGGGCAAAGCGGTCGCTGATCTTCTTGCTGGTGACGGCAACGTCTTTCACGTCGTCGTTAGCCTGGCGGATGTGGTCGGCTAGTTTTTTCATGCGCTCATCGAAGCGGGAAAACTCCTTGCCCAGTTTGCCGAGTTCGTCCTTGATGATGTGAATCTGTTTGCGGGTTTCCACATCCTTCAGAACTGCGCGCACCGTATTGAGCACTGCCATCATGGTGGTCGGGGAAACGATCCAGACGCGACGCGTTTGCGCGTATTCCACCAGATCACGGTGGTGCGCATGAATCTCGGCAAATACCGCTTCTGCCGGAATGAACATCACCGCGCCGTCCGATGTCACGTTGGGGATGATGTACTTCGAGGAGATTGCTTCAACGTGCTTCTTGACATCCAGCTTGAACAGCGCCGGCGAGCTCCGGTCAGGCCCGTCGGAAATCATCCGCTCGTAATTTTCCAGCGGGAATTTCGAATCCACTGCGATCAATCCCACCGGTTCAGGCAGCTTCAACACGCAGTCGGCGCGCACATCGTGCCCTGCATAGGCAAAGCTGTATTGAAACTCGAATGAGGACTCAGGCAGCACGTTACGAATGATGGTTTCGAGTTGTACTTCGCCAAAGGCGCCGCGAGAGCGCTTGTCGCCCAGCAGCTGCTGGAGACTGACGACGTTGGAGGTCAGGCCATCGAGCTTTTTCTGCGCTTCATCGATCGTCGCCAGGCGCGACATTACGCTGACAAACGTCTCGTTGGTTTTCTTGAAGCCCTCGTCAAGACGTTCGTTGACCTTGCCGCCGATTTCGGACAAACGGGCATCGGTAGATTTAGTCAGTCCATCGATGGTCGCCGTGATTTGCCCGGTCACCAGACGCATGGTGGCCTCGATGGATTGTTGCTGTGCCAATCCCTGCTCGCTCAATTTCTCCAGTGTGCCACCGAGCATGGCGGTTTTGAGTGCATCCTGGCGCTGTTGCAACTCGAGGTTCAGGTGGGCAAGCTGTTTGATCAACTCTTCGCGATTGCCGGCGAGGTTTTTTGATTGTTCAAGCTGCAGCGATGACAGTGACTGGCGCAAGCGCTCTATGGCTTCATTCTGGCTGCTGGAAATGCGTTCGCCCTGTTTGGCGAGGCCATCGGCCAAATCAGTCAGCATGGCGCGGTGCCGGGTTTCCTGCGCGGCTTCCGCAGCGCGTGGGTCGCTTCTTTTGTGCGTTACCGCAAACCAAAAACCAGCCGCTGCCATCACGGCAGCAGCGCCAAACAACAACAAAATCAGTGCCTGACCATCCATCGGCAATGCAACCCTCTATTACTGACGCGGCTTTTCAGACATTTATGCCTGAAAACCCGCGCCGATAGTCATTCTTCGCAACAATTACGCAGCTTCGCGACTAGCTTTCTTGCGCTCGTGCTCAAGCAGGAAACGCTTGCGGATACGAACGTTTTTCGGTGTGATTTCGACCAATTCATCGTCGTCGATAAATTCGATCGCGCTCTCTAAAGACAACTGAATCGGCGGAACCAGCGCAACGGCTTCGTCGGTGCCGGAGGAGCGAACGTTGGTGAGCTGCTTGCCCTTGATCGGATTGACGACCAGATCGTTGTCGCGGCTGTGAATACCGATCACCATGCCGTTGTATAGGCGCTCGCCGGGGGATACAAACATGCGGCCACGATCCTGCAACTTCCACAGCGCATAGGCTACGGCCTCGCCTTGTTCACCTGAAATCAGCACGCCATTGCGGCGCGACGGCAGATCTCCGCGAATCGGTGCGTACTCATCGAATACGTGGCTCTTGATGCCGGTACCGCGCGTCATGTTCATGAAATCGGTCTGGAAGCCGATCAGGCCACGGGCAGGAATGCGGTAATCGAGTCGAACCCGGCCACGTCCATCCGGCACCATATCGAGCATGTCAGCACGGCGCGCACCCAGCGCTTCCATCACAACGCCCTGATTGGTGTCTTCGACGTCAACGGTGAGCATTTCGTACGGCTCGCACTGCTCACCGTTAATTTCTTTCATCACCACACGCGGCTTGCCGAC
This sequence comes from Betaproteobacteria bacterium, assembly GCA_031383585.1. Taxonomy (GTDB): domain Bacteria; phylum Pseudomonadota; class Gammaproteobacteria; order Burkholderiales; family Usitatibacteraceae; genus UKL13-2. The sequence goes on along the minus strand of JANMZU010000807.1, from coordinate 824 downwards.
AGCGAGTTCGTAGCCCTCGCGACGCATGTTTTCGAGCAGGATAGTCAAGTGCAATTCCCCGCGGCCGGAGACCAGGAATACATCCGTGTCTTCGGTTTCTTCAACACGCAGGGCGACGTTGACCAGCAATTCTTTGTCGAGGCGCTCGCGAATCTGCCGCGACGTCACGAACTTTCCTTCCTGGCCTGCGAATGGCGAGGTGTTGACCTGGAAATTCATTGTCAACGTCGGCTCATCTACGCCAAGTAACGGCAGCGCTTCGGGATTGTCTGTACTGGAAATGGTGCAACCGATCGAGAGATCGTCGATGCCATTGATCAGCACGATTTCGCCTGCCTCGGCAAACTCCATCTGCACTTTATTGAGCCCCTGAAAGCTCTGCACCTGATTGACGCGCACGCGTTTCGGCGGCTTGTCGCCTGTGAGCAACATCACGTCAGACGCCGCCTTGATCTTGCCGCGGCGAATACGACCGATACCAATGCGCCCCACGTAGCTCGAATAGTCGAGCGCCGAAATCTGCAATTGCAGCGAGCCCTCGCTGTCGCAGTCGGGTGCCGGCACGTTTTTCAGAATGGTGTCGAGCAATGGACGCATATCGGTCGTCGGCTGTTTCCAGTCCATCGTTGCCCAGCCGTTAAGCGCCGAGGCGTAGACAATCGGAAAATCGAGCTGCGCTTCCGTGGCGCCCAGCTTGTCCATCAATTCGAACGTGTGGTTGATCACCCAATCCGGACGCGCACCTTCGCGATCGATTTTGTTGACGACGACGATTGGACGCAATCCCAGCGCCAATGCTTTCTTGGTCACGAAGCGTGTCTGCG